>CAZAOF010000042.1:0-12191 GCA_964486665.1 uncultured Sediminibacterium sp. | reverse complement strand
GCAAACACTTGGAGGCAATAATGTTTATATAGACAAGAAATGGAGTAATCCGTTTTCAAATTAACTACTTTTTGAGATAGGGTATTATTGTAACACCTCTTTTAAAGATTTTTTTGACCATTTTCTTGTTATAACTATCCAATCTGAAGTATGATTTTTGATATTGCTTAAAATTGACCACGCTTCTAACATTAATCCTTTTTTGGGTGCTGGGTCTTTCTTGTCTTTATTTAATTCAACTTTCCCAATAATCTCGCCGTTTAATAAATAAGCAGTTTGGTCAATTATTTTCCCAATCACTTTATTGTCGTTTCCATAAAAGCAATCTCCAATTACCAAACCAATCACTTTTTCACCTTTTTTATTTAGGATCATCATATTCTGAATATAAGCTACTGTTTCTTTTTCTTGATTGAGGATTTTATACATAAGTAAGGTTTTTTTGTGTTTGTGTTAGTTGAATTAATTGTGCTACAATTTCTTTTGTTGAATGTGTTAATTCTAGTTTAACAGGTTCCATTTGAGACATCCAATCGAGGAAAACTTCATGAAACCCATCGTCAATTTTTGAAATTACTTTAATGCCGAGCGCTTCTAATGCAGCTGCATTAGACAATTGCTCATAATGATTAGCAATGGGTATACTTAATATTTTTTTATTTAAATACATGGCTTCTGCTGGTGTTTCAAAACCTCCACCCGTAATAATTGCGTGTGACCGAACCATACTTTTAGTGAACCCGCTATTACTAATTGGGAAATAAACGATGTTTTTATAATTTCGAATTGATGTGACTTCAGAGGTAAAAACCTCAAAATGGTAGGTAGACTCTTTTAAGAAGTATGGCTCTAAATACTGAATGGAGTAATGTGGAAGATAGACAGATATGTGTCCGTCATCCATTGGAGTGGCATCAATAATTTCTTGTTTTATGATTGGATTAAATATATAATGGTCATAAGACTTAAAATGTAGCCCTATATATTGTGTACTTCTTACAAAGTATTTTAAAATGAATTCGCCGATAATACTCTTTTTTTTAGCTCTAGGTATTTTACTGCTTTGGAAACTAGCTTGATGTCCAAACTGAACACTTGGCCTATTTTTTAAAAAACATGCCAAAGAAGTTACAAAATCAAAATCGTTAATAACAAGGTCATATTTTTCGACAGGCAGCCTATAGGCATCAATAAATATTTTAAATGAAAATGAGCTAATTATTTTAAGATAATCTAAACCACCATTAGACTTATAAAATAAGCTTATCCCTTTGCTAGTGGCAATCACAGGTAAGTCGGTTTTTAGAGCCGCATTGGAACCACTTATAAAAAAGTCCACATTGCCATATTCTTTTAAAAATGGATAAAGCTGAATGGCTCTACTTAAATGACCATTCCCTGTTGCCTGAACAGCGTATAATATTTTCATTAGATTGATACTTGAAAAGCAACTTCGTTAGTTAAAACAGTCAATTCTTCTTGAAGATGAACTATTTTAATTTTTTTACTACTATCTATATGTTCAAAGTTTTTTGGATCATATTGGTATAAAGTCCAGGATTTATCTGCATATTCCAATGCCGTTAAATTTTCAATCCAGTCTCCACTATTCAAATAAGTTACCGAACCTTTTTCTGTTATAACTTCACGAAGTTGTGGCTGATGAATATGTCCGCAAATCACATACTTATAACCATTTTCTATAGCCAATTCAGCCGCAATCTGTTCGAAATTATTGATCCATGAAACAGCTTTTTTTACTCCATTTTTAACTTTTTTACTTAAACTCATTTTTTCACGACCAGTTAATTGACAGAAAAAATTAACTGCACTATTGATCATAATTAATAAGTCATAGCCATATCCACCCAGCTTTGCCAATAGTTTGGCACTCCCTTTTGTTGTTCTGTCAAATACATCACCATGAAAAACCCAATTTTTATCCCCATTAATTTCAAAAACAATTTTATCTGTCAGCTGAATATTGCCCATTTCAAAATGGCCATATTTCCTCAAAGCCTCATCATGGTTTCCCGTGATATAAACCACCCTTGTACCTTTACTAGCCATACTAAAAATTTGCTTGATGACAGCCATATGACTGGCAGGAAAAAAACGTTTATTGAATTGCCATATGTCGATAATATCACCATTAAGGATTAACGTCTTTGGTTCTATACTTTTAAGGTAGTTAAGTACTTCCTGTGCATGACAACCAAATGTGCCTAAATGGATATCGCTTATAACGCATACATCTAAAGGACGTTTATTCATTGGATTAGTTTGAGTAAAGTACGCAGTTCAATATGAATAGAATATATCCTTATTATTAATTTAATATTAATTCTAACTAGCTTAGTCTACAGAAAAAAGTTAAAGATTACATTTACTATTTAACAATCAAGCTATTATGAAGCAAAAGCACATCCCAAGAGATATTAGCTGGCTCAGTTTTAATGCAAGGGTATTACAAGAAGCGAATGACATTTCTGTGCCTTTACAAGAGCGTATTCGTTTTTTAGGTATTTTCTCCAATAATTTGGATGAGTTTTTTAGAGTAAGAGTGGCTACGCTCAAGAGAATGGCGGAATTTGTTGACAAGAAAAAAAAGAGAAACATAGAAATAATAGAATCTCCTCAAATTATTTTAGATGAAATACAAAGAGTTGTTTTAAGACAACAAAATGAATTCAATAGAATATGGCAAAACATTTTAAAAGAATTAAAATCCAAAAAAGTATTAATTGTTGACAATAAGCAGCTCAATGCAGAACAAAAAGAGTACGTTAAAACCTATTTCGAGAACGAGGTAAGGCATGATATTATTCCTTTGATGATTGAAAATTTACCCCAACTTCCTTATTTGAGAGACAAGAGTTTGTATTTGGCTATAGTTATGGGGAATAAGCAAGATGCCTACCAACAAAAATTTTCTTTAATTGAAGTACCTTCTAAGTCGGTTGGTAGATTTATTATCTTACCATCAAAAAATGGCAACACCACTGTTATGTTGCTAGAGGATTTAATTGAGTTTAACTTACCCATTATATTTTCCCATTTTAAATTCAATCAATTTGATGCCCATGTGTTTAAAATTACCAAGGATGCGGAAATTGATTTAGATCAAGAAGTAGGTTTAAGCATTATTGATAAAATTTCGAAGGGGGTAAAAAACAGGAGAAAAGGAAAGCCAGTGCGATTTGTCTATGAAAAAGATATGAATCCGGAAATGTTGGAATTCTTAATCAAAAAATTAGGACTAAACAGAAAGAGTAGCATTATTCCAGGTGGACATATTCATAATTTTAGGCATTTTATGGATTTCCCTAATGTGATAAAAGATGCAATTTACATTCGACCAAAGCCGTTTATACATCCGGCATTTAAGAAAAAAGTGATGGTATTCGATAAGGTTATGCAAAAAGATATTATGTTACATTTTCCTTATCATGCTTATGATCCAGTGATTGACATGCTGCGTGAAGCTGCCATGGATGACACTGTGCTATCCATTAAAATAACCGCCTACAGACTTGCATCCAATTCGAAAGTGATTAATGCTTTGGTCAATGCTGCAAGAAATGGGAAAAAAGTAACTGTTTTTCTTGAGTTAAAAGCAAGATTTGATGAAGAAGCTAATTTAGAGTGGAAGACGATTATGGAAGAAGAAGGTATTACAGTTTTAGTGGGCATCCCTAATATGAAAGTGCATGCAAAATTGTGTGTGATACAAAAAAGAGTAAAAAGTAAATTAGTACTTTATGGATTTATAAGTACTGGTAATTTAAACGAAAAAACAGCCAAAATTTATGCTGACCACTGTTTGATTACAAAGAATATTACATTAATGAATGAAGCAAGCAGGATTTTCAACTATTTAGCAAACTGGCAACAAGGAGATAAGCCAATTGTTAAAATGCGGAACTTGTTAATTTCTCCAATCAACATGCGTGCTGAGTTTTTAAAATTAATTGATGCGGAAATTGCGCATGCCAAAAAAGGATTTCAAGCATCTATTACTGTTAAATTAAACGCGCTAACTGATAAGGTTTTATTGGAGGCATTGTATAAGGCTGTTAAAATGGGCGTGAAAGTGAACCTGATTATCCGAGGTATATTAACCTTAAAAGCTGCCACCGACAAAAACCCGGACAAATTAAATGCTATTAGTATTGTGGATCAATACCTAGAACATGCAAGAGTCATTGTATTTCATAATAAAGGAAATCAGAAAGTGTATATTTCTAGCGCTGATTGGATGGTACGTAATTTAGATCACAGAATAGAAGTTGCCGTTCCGATTTTAGACCCTGTGATAAAAAAAGAACTGATTGATATTATTGCAATACAATTAAAGGACAATCAAAAAGCAAGAATACTTGATAATGACTTAAGTAATAAATATGTATCTTCGGAAAAAGCAGCTGCTTTTAAATCACAGGAAGAAACTTATAAATTTTTAAAAGGTAAAAGATAACAAAATTGATATTAGCCGCTATAGATATTGGAAGTAACGCCGCAAGATTATTAATTTGCGAAGTCATCAAAAAAGGAGCGACTAATGAGTTTAATAAATTGAATCTTATTAGAATACCATTAAGGTTAGGATTCGATGTATTTGAAAAGGGCTACATAGGATTTAGGAAAAAAAAGATGCTTTTGAATACTATAGATGCATTTAGTGCACTAATAAAAGTATATGAAGTAGATCATTATATTGCTTGTGCTACCAGTGCTATGCGTGATGCCAGCAACTCAAAAGATATTATTAAAGAAATTAAAGACGAAATTGGTATCAAAATTGATATTATTACTGGCGACCTTGAGGCAGAGATTATTTACGAAAACCATATTGCAGAAATGCTAGATGCTAATAAAAGTTATTTATATATGGACGTGGGTGGTGGCAGTACTGAAATTACATTATACCATAAAACAGAAGTTGCTTTCCAAAAATCATTTGACATTGGGACTGTCAGACTCTTAACCAACAAAGTTTCCGATGATACATGGGAAGATCTAAAACAATCTTTAAAAGAAATTGCAAAAAAATATCCAAAACTAATAGCTATTGGATCTGGTGGAAATATCAATAAGATTTTTTCAATGGTGAATTCTAAAACATTAAAAAGTCTCCCAATAGAGGTAATTAGAGAGTTTTATAGGGTCCTTGAACCAATGTCTGTTGAAGAGCGTATGGATACTTATAAATTAAAAAAAGATAGGGCTGACGTAATCGTACCTGCACTCAAGATTTATGCAAATTCAATGAAATGGGCAAACATTGAAGAGATACATGTACCTAAAATTGGACTTGCTGATGGTTTAATCAACCATTTATACGAACAAGTTAAATAAGCTCTAACTTAAATTTTGTTTATAAACTCTTAAAGGCGTTCGTCATTTCAATTGCGGTTGATGCAAACTCTCTACCCTTGTTCATTTTGTCTAAAGCAGCTCTCTCGTATGCCAGTTCCTCATTTTGCGTAGTTAAAATACCAAAAATTACAGGTGTAATTCTAGTAGCCGCTAAAGTAGCAAAGCCTTGTGTTACATATTGACATACATATTCATAATGATCTGTATCTCCTTTAATGATTGCACCAATGACAATAATACAGTCATACTTAGTGGTGGTCATTAAACGATTGGCAAAGACTACTGTCTCCACCGCACCTGCACATTCAAAGATGGTGTATTTTTCCTTCCTATCATCTAATTCTTCTGTACAACCAGCCAATAGTAAATCTGTGATATGTGCATTGAAATTTGCTTTAATTATAGCAATCATTTTTAAAATTTTATTTGGTGATTTGCAAGGCGAACTTTATCCTCTAAATATTTTTTATTCTCTGCAGTCACAAAAGCAGGAGTAGTAATTTTTTCAAAAATAAATCCAGCTTTGGCTAGGGCTGCAATTTTATCAGGATTATTAGAAATAAATTTAAAATCGTTGATAGATAAAAAATTAAGAATCTCAATCGCATCTTCATAGTTTCTGCTTTCTTCGGGTAACCCAAGGCTCGTATTTGCCTGATACGTATTTTCCCCTTGATCTTGTAAGGCATAAGCTGCAATTTTGTTGCCGATACCAATACCTCGACCTTCATGTCCTTTCAAGTATACTAAAAAACCATGACCATTAGCCGCTATACTTTGTAAAGCAAAATTTAATTGTGCTTTACAGTCACATTTAACACTACCAAATACATCTCCCGTTAAACACTCACTATGAAAACGTACAAATGGTTTATTAAATTGATTGGTGGTCATTGACAATACCACATGCTCAACATTAGTAATAAGATTTTTAAATACCTTAATTTCAAATATTCCAAACTCCGTTGGTAATGTGGCTATAGAAATAAAATCAATAGCGACCTGTTTTTTAAGCTCCTCTGTTTGTATTAAGCTATTGACTTTTTCTGCTTTTGTAATTTCAAGTGCATTTGGGAAATTCGTTTTACGATACTCAACTATTTGCTGAATGGTAATCATTTTCAATTGATGCTTTTTAGCAAATAATTTCAAACCATCTCTTCTTAACATATCTCCAGCTTCATCCATGATCTCGCAAATAATTGCAGCAGGCGGCTGCTCTGTCAATAAACATAGCTCAACTGCAGCTTCGGTATGACCTTTTCTAACTAATACGCCTCCTTCTTTTGCAACTACTGGAAACAAATGACCAGGTTTAATAAAATCTGCGGGGCCTGCATTTTCTGCAACTACCTGTTGTGCTGTGATAGCTCTTTCTTTTGCAGAAATGCCAGTAGTAATTCCAAATGCTGGAATAGCGTCGATTGAATCATGAAATGCTGTATGAAATGGATCAGCATGATTTGTAGGCACTGGTTGAATGCCAATTTTATGAGCAATTTTAGGGGCTATTGCAATGCACACCAAACCTCTAGCATGGGTCGCACAAAAATTGATTTTGTCTTGCGTTGCCAAGGAGGCTGGGAAAACAATGTCTCCTTCATTCTCTCTATCTTCATCGTCCACAACAATAATGGGTGTCCCTAATTTAAATGCATCAAGTGCATCTATCACTGTATCAAACATTACACATTTCTTTTTAATAATAACTGCTCAGTATACTTAGCTAATATGTCAAATTCGATATTAACTGAAGTTCCGATAGACAATTCTTTGATATTTGTTTTATCTAAAGTCGTAGGGATAATGCAAAGCTCAATAATATTAGATTTCACTTCATTTATGGTAAGGCTTATCCCATTGATTGCAATAGACCCTTTGTAAACAATATATTTAACGAATTGTTCAGGAACGGCGATGCTTACAAACCACGCAGTGGGGGTAATATTTATATTTTCTACTATTGCTGTTGCATCTACATGTCCTAAAACATAATGCCCTCCTAAGTAGCCATTTGGCTGCATTGGTAGCTCTACATTCACCTCATGGCCAACTTTATAATGACTAATGATTGTTTTTGCAATGGACTCGGTTGAGACAAAAAAATACATTTTATCGACATCCACTTTAGTGACTGTTAAACATGCACCGTCCACGGCCACGCTGTCTCCTAATTGAACAATTTTTGCAAATGACGGCATTTCAACTACTAATTCCCACCCGGCTTCATTTGGATGAATTGCGTGAATTTGTCCTTTTTGTACAATACCAGTAAACATATGCGATGGTTTGAGTATTTTTGAAATGCAAAGATAACCCAATGACCAACAAAGAGGCTATAGAATACTGTATTAAATTGGCAAAAAATGCGAATGAGCATGAAATTCAGCCAAATCCGTTCGTTGGAGCGATTATTATAGACGAAAATTGCCAAATTAAAGGAGAAGGATACCATCAAAAAATAGGTGGCCCGCATGCAGAGGTCTTTGCCATAGAAGAAGCTTTAAAAAACAATACCGATTTTTCTACTTCAACACTCTATGTTAGCCTAGAACCATGTTCTCATTTTGGCAAAACACCACCATGTTGTGATTTAATAATTCAACACCAAATTAAAAAAGTAGTCATCGGCAGTTTGGATCCTAATCCTAAAGTTGACGGTATTGCAAATCTCAAAAATGCAGGAATTCAAGTTGAACTTGAAATTAATCTTGATGCAATTGAATTAAATAGAAGATTTTTTACACAACATTTGAAACAAAGACCTTATTTCATTCTAAAAACTGCTAGTACGATTGATGGAAAAATTGCAGACTTTAAAGGCAATAGTAAGTGGATTAGTCATTCAAAATCAAGACAATTTGTACATAAGCAATTAAGAACAAAGGTAGATGCCATCTTGAGTACCTATAAAACAATTATAGTAGATAAAGCTACATTGAATATTCGAATTGAGAACAAACCTGTCAAAGAGACTAATGTAATTGTCATTGATAGGGCATTAAACCTTCTGAATCCCGAAAATGCAGACTTGCCCATTTTTTATGAACGTACAAATTCCACCCTTTATTTCATAACCGAAGAAATTCCAACTAAAGTATATCCAAAGTATATTGAATTTATAAAAGGGGAATTTGATGAAAATGGATTACAATTTTCGTCTATACAAAAAAAGCTACTTGAACTAGGGTTCTACAAAATTTTGACCGAAGGTGGTCGCAAATTAAATGCTAGTTTGATAACACAAAATTCGGCAGATGAACTCTATTGGTTCATTGCACCGAAATTGATGAATGATATAAATAGTCCATCAATGCTTGGGTTGGCACAAAATAAATTTTTGAAAGATGCGATTCAATTGAAACTTATTGATACAAAAGTTTTGGAGGAAGATGTGTTATTGCATTATGAATTTATACAAGGTCAAGATTAAAAAAAACACCTCTATTCGTACTTTGAGCTAAAGCATCATTGAAAATCTCTATTCCAATATGGAACATTGCATTATTTTCCCAATCTTCTAAGGTCCAATTAACCAATATCTCTGCATTATTAATTGAATTTTCTAATTCAAGTAAACCAGCCTGTAGTCCTTTATTTGTTTTCTCAATTCCGGCATAGTTCGTTAAACAATTCTGTAATTTTTGTCTATCTAAATGCTTAATAATAAAATCAGACATTTCAAGCACATGAACTTCTTGATCATTTGCAGGAAGTATATTTGAAATGATTTTTTCTGCCGACCATTTTGCAAAGACCATCGCTTCTACTAAAGAATTAGATGCTAATCGGTTTGCTCCATGCAGTCCTGTGCTAGCGATTTCACCAATAGCATATAAACCTTTAACAGTCTCAGCCTGGCCATATTCATTTACAACAATACCTCCGCATGCATAGTGCTCAACAGGGAGTACTGGGATCATTTGAGTATGTATATCAATACCTAATTTGTTTAAACAGGCTTTTGAAATATTAGGGAAATGCATTTCAACTTGAGATTTATCTAAGCCAGTCGCATCCAAAAAAACATGCGCTGTTTTGGATTTTTTCATTTCCGAAACGATTGATCTAGAAACAATATCTCTTGGCGCCAAAGCACCTCTCTGATCATATGAAGGCATGAAATCCTCCCCTTTTTCATTTCTTAAAATTGCACCTGCACCTCTTAACGCCTCTGTGATTAAAAAGGTAGTGGCTTTATTTGATTCATAAAGGCCTGTGGGATGAAATTGAATGAAAGAAAGGTCTTTGAATTTTGCATTAAGTTGTTTAGCTAAAAACAAACCATCACCTGTAGCAACTGTTTGATTGGTTGAATTTTTATACAACATGCCCAGACCACCAGTAGCCAAAATAAGCTGATTGCAACTAAAATAAATATGATTTTGCAAATCACTTGCCAATAAAAAATTTGTATTATGAATCGTGGTCAAAAAATATTGATCATTACGAGCAATCACTTTTAGGACCGTTGTATCGGGTACAATTTGAATGCAAGAAAAACTATTTACTTTATCAATCAATACTTTTTGCAATGCCGAACCTGTAATATCAGCATGATGCCAAATCCTTTCATATTGATGCCCTCCTTCTTTAGCAAGATCATACCGCCCATCTTCATGTTGATCAAACTTGATTCCCCATTGAATTAAATCTTTTATTGCATCTGGGGCAGCTTTAACAACTTTATCAACAATGTATAAATCATTTACCCCTCCTCCTGCATCCATTGTATCTTGAATATGAGCTTCAAAACTATCTACTGGTAATTTTACTGATGCAATACCTCCTTGTGCCCAGTTGGTATTGGTTGTTTCAATAGCCCCTTTAGCTATTACTTTAATGGAAATATTTTTATTTTCTACCGCTGCTTTTTCTGCAATATATATCGCAGCGCTGAGGCCAGCAACACCAGTACCAACTATAATAACATCATCATATTTAATTTGTTTACCCATCAATTTATAGCTAGCATGTTATTTAATGCATTGAGCGCTCCAGCTTGTACTTCCGGTGCAATTGAAATTGCCGGCAACTCATAGTACATTGCATTGTACACTTTTTCCAAAGAATTCATTTTCATATAAGGACACTCAGAACAAGCGCAGGTATTATTTTCAAATGAAGGCGCGGGAATGATTAATTTACCTGGGGCTGCTTCACGCATTTTAAATAATATGCCCGCTTCAGTTGCCACAATGAAGCTCTCTCTGTCTGAATTTTTAACGTAGTCGATTAATGCTTTTGTAGAACCAACAAAAGTGGCTTTATCTAAGATATTTGATGGGCATTCTGGATGCGCTATAATTTCTGCTTCAGGCCTTAACTGCATTAGATTTAACAATTTCTCTTCTGAGATATTTACATGTACAATACAAGCACCATCCCAAATATGTAATTTTCTGCCTGTCATTTTCTCTACATATCTTCCAAGATTGCCATCAGGAGCAAAAATTATTTCTCTATCTGCAGGAATTGCTTTAACAACTTCCACCGCGTTTGAAGAAGTGCAAATGTAATCACTCATTGACTTTACAGCTGCAGTACAATTGATATAACTTACTACAACTGCATTGGGATGCTTTAATTTAAACTGCCTAAATTCTGCTTCAGGCGCAGCATCCGCTAAAGAGCATCCAGCCTTTAAATCTGGTAGAATTACTTTAGAGTTTGGATTTAATATTTTAGCAGTTTCTGCCATAAAATGCACTCCACAAAAAACAATCATTTCGGCTTTTACTTTTTGAGAATATTGTGCCAATGCAAAACTATCACCCACAAAATCTGCAATAGCCTGGATTTCATCCGCTACATAATAGTGTGCTAATATAACTGCGTTTTTTTCAATTTTTAATTGATTGATGGCGGCTTTTAAATCCAAGCCTTCTGGAATAGATCTACTTATATAACCAATTTTCTGAACCTCTTCTTCTAACAACATATTAAAAATTATTAAATGATTTTTAAGGATATATCAACCGACTGAATATGGTGTGTAAGATCTCCAATAGAGATATAATCAACACCAGTAGCAGCATAATGAAGAATATTGTCTTCGTTTACACCTCCTGAGACTTCCAAAGGTTTTTTCTTAGCAGTAATTTGAATCATTTTCATCACTTGTTCAGGATTCATATTGTCTAATAAAATTCGATCAACGAATTCAAAAGCCAAGGCTTCATTTAATTCTGTTTCATTTTTGACTTCTATTACAACAGGAATTGAACTATTTTGTTCGCTCAAAAATGCTTTCGTTTTCTGAAGTGCCTCAGTAACAGATCCAGCTGCTTTAATATGATTGTCTTTTATCAAAATCATATCATACAATCCAAATCGATGGTTATAACCTCCGCCAATACGCACTGCCCATTTCTCGATGATACGATTATTAGGGGTTGTTTTTCTCGTATCTAAAATTTTAGCAGGATAAGCTTGTATCATTTTTTTTAAACTAGATACTTTTGTAGCTATGCCACTCATCCTTTGCATGCAGTTGAGCATTAAACGCTCTGCCAATAAAATACTATGCGTATTCCCGTGAATAGAACCAATAACCTGCTTATCCGAAACCTCATCCCCATCATGCACAGTCATATCTACTTTCAACTGTGGGTCAGTAACAAATGCAATAGATTTTACCAATTCAATACCTGCGATGATGCAATTTTCTTTTACAATGAATCTTGCTTCTGCAACTGCATCTTTGGAAATTGTTGCCAAACTTGTTAGATCTCCAATTTGGGAAATATCTTCCTCAAGGGCAGATTTAATATAATTTTCTATTACTGGATTCATTTTAATCATTGTTCGTC
>CAZAOF010000041.1:0-12308 GCA_964486665.1 uncultured Sediminibacterium sp. | reverse complement strand
CCACCACCAAAAATTGTTTATTGTTTTCATTAGAGTACAAAACTAAGGTATTCACTATTTTTAACCAAAAAAACATCCCGTCAAAGCTGTCAGTTGTTAGGCTTACAGCACCCCTTTTGTACTTGGCAATGCATCGCTTGCTGGATTTCTTTTAACAGCCATCTTAATTGCTTTAGCGAAGGCTTTGAAAATCGCTTCGATCTTATGATGTTCATTTTCGCCTTGACAACTTATATTGATATTGGCTTTAGCCGCATCACTAAAGGATTTGAAAAAATGAAAGAACATCTCAGTAGGCATTTCTCCAATTTTTTCTCGTTTAAAGTTTGCATCCCAAACGATCCAATTTCTTCCACCAAAATCAATCAATACTTTAGCTTCAGCTTCGTCCATTGGAATGGCAAAGCCATAACGCTCCATCCCTCTTTTATCCACTAATCCTTTGGCGAAAGCTTCTCCCAAGGCAATCCCTACATCTTCGATAGTATGGTGTTCGTCTATATGTAAGTCTCCGTCACAATGTATCGTCATATCCAAAGCGCCATGTCTAGCTATTTGTTCTAACATATGATCAAAGAATCCTAAACCTGTATGGATTTTGGCGTCGCCTTTTCCATCCAAGTTTAACTCAATATTTATTTTAGTTTCTTTTGTATTTCTTTGATGCACAACAGTTCTTAAGCCTAATTTCAAAAAACTATAAATATCATCCCAATGAGCTGCTTCATAAGCAATATGGGGCCTTAGTGCCAATTCCTGCTCAGGCGTAAGGTTGTGAAGGTTAGATTTTAAATAGATTGCTTTACATCCTAAATTTTTTGCTAATTCAATATCAGACCAGCGATCTCCAATAACAAAAGAACTACTTATATCAAACTTTGTCAGATCCAATAGATGTTTTACCAATCCAATACCTGGCTTTCTAGTAGGCGCATTGTCTTTTGCAAAAGTTGTATCAATTAATATTTCATCAAATACAAATCCTTCACCTTTCAAAGTACGAACCATTAAGTCTTGAAAGGGCTTGAAAGTCTCCGTGGGATAGGAAGCAGTCCCCAGGCCATCTTGATTAGTAACCATCACCTTATAGTATCCAAAATCATTGGCAATTTTTTGCAAATTGGATATCACTCCAGGAACAAATACAGTTTTGTCAATATGATCTATCTGGAAATCACTTGCAGGCTCTTCTAAAACCACTCCATCTCTGTCAATGAATAAAATTGGACGCATATCGTTATTAGTTATTTTTTCTTTTTAGCAGCTTGCACTTGAGCTACAGAAACTGCACTTGCTTTGTTGGACCAACTGTTTCTAATATAAGTTAACAAATCAGCAATGTCATTGTCTTTTAAATCTGGGCTCGCTGTCATCGCATTACTGTAATAAAACCCATCTAATGCTACACGTTCATTATATCCATAGCGTATAATTCGAACTAGTCTAGCAATATCATTTCCAACTACATTACTCGCTCCATCTAAAGGTGCATTCATATTGGGCACACCACCCCCGTCTGCCTGATGGCAAGCAAGACATTTTGCTTCATATATTTTTTTCCCCTTGACCATATTCTGTGCATGAACTTGCAAGCTGAATATCAAAGCAAAAACGGTCAATAATAAAAACTTCATTTGATTGCTAGACATGACTTATTTATTAAAACTAATTTTAAAAATCGCACCCTTACTGTCGTCACTTACGTACAAAGAACCATCTGGACCTTCTGCTAACCCACATGGTCTAGCTTTAGCTTGTCTTGGCCCTTTATTCTTTTCTTCTCCCGCAAAACCATTGGCAAAAATTTCCCACTCCCCTGAAGGCTTGCCATTTTTAAAAGGAACAAAGGCAACAAAATAACCCTCTTGTGGCAATGGCGCTCTATTCCATGAGCCGTGAAATGCAATGAATGCACCCTCTCTATATTTTGCTGGAAATTGATTCCCCTTATAAAACAAAAGTGACATTGGTGCCATATGTGCCGGGAAAGCAACAATTGGATCTAATGCCGAAGCACCTCCCTCTTTTTTACCATCACCTCCATATTCAGGAGAAAGAATTTTTTTCTTTTGAAAAGGATCATAATACACATAAGGCCATCCACAATCATCCCCCTCCTTTATCTCGTACATCGTTTCTGCTGGCAATTCTGCATTTTGCGCATCGGTATACATGCTTGGATAAAAAGTATTCAATTGATCACGACCATGTTGTGTTACAAATAAACTATTAGTAGTGTTATTCCAATCTAAGCCAATCACATTTCTTAAACCTGTAGCATATCTTTTACCTTCTGGATAAGACTGGTTTTCTTTAGTGCCATCAAACTGCCAAATTCCACCAGCAGAATCTAGAATAGGACAAGGCATCATACCTTTTGAACCCACCGTCCTATCTTTTTCCTGACAAGCATTTGAATAAGCTCCAATATTCACATAGATATTCCCTTTTGGGTCAAGTGTGATAGACTTTGATGCATGCTGTCTTCTGCTATGCAAGTTTTTAATAATGGTCTTTGGTGCACTTGGATTCACTACTTCTCCTTTTGCATCCAGTTGATATAAATATACTGCATCATCTGAGCTTGCATAAAGCTTATCACCTTTCACGAAAATGCCTGTCCCACCATAATTAGCCCAACCACTTAGCTTTTCAGCCACACCATCTCCATTCGCATCTTCCATTCGGACAATAGCTTGACCAGCTTTATTTGGGTAATTCAACTTGGCAAATAAAACGCCTTTTTCATTGATGGCAATATGCCTTGCTGCTCCAATCTGATCGGCAAACAAGGTTGCAGAAAATCCTGCAGGCAATTTCAATCCTGCATTTTCTTGCGCCTGTAAAGTGAAAGCAAAGGCACATGCTAATAATAGATTACTTAATTTATACATAAAATTGATTTTGTTTTTTAGTTAAATTGATTGCTTAAGCCTCGAAGGTTTTGGTGATCCAATGATACATCGCATCCACCAAGGCTGTGTTTTCTTGTTCAGTACCAACAGTGATCCTAAGACTATCTTCACATAATTCCAATGAAGACCTGTCTCGGACGATAATTCCTTCGGTTAACAAATATTCATATAATTTTCTTGCTTGCGGAATTTTAACAAAAAGAAAATTAGTGTCTGAAGGAAATACTTTTACCACATGCGGCATCGAAGCAATGACGTCCGCTAAGGCAATACGCATATCTACCAATAGCTTAATCATATCATTCACTTGGCCCACTTCTTCCAATGCCTGTAATGCCAAATCTTGTGTGACAATATTGATATTATAAGGGGCTTTTACCTTATTCATATAGCCAACGATTTCAGGACTTGCAAAACACATACCCAATCTTAAACCAGCTAGTCCCCATGCTTTACTTAAAGTCTGTAAGACTACTAAATTTGGGTAATCAATCAATGATTGAACAAATGATTTTTGTTTTGAAAAATTGATATACGCTTCATCTACTACCACAATACCATCAAAATGATTCAAGATAGTTTCGATATCAATACGATCTAAAGAATTGCCTGTTGGATTATTCGGTGAACAAATCCAAATGATTTTAGTACGTTCATTCACCAATTGTTCTATATGCGCCACATTCAATTGATAGTCTGGCAACAATGGCGCTTTCTGAATGGCAATATCATTGATATTAGCTCCCACTTCATACATCGGGTAAGTTGGAGGGCAAATAATAATATTGTCTTTCCCTGGCTCACAAAAAGTTCGAAATAAAATATCGATACATTCATCACTTCCATTTCCCAAGAAAATTTGATTGGTGGAAATTTGCTTAATGAAGGCCATCTTCTCTTTCACTTTCAATTGATACGGGTCTGGATATCGATTATACCATTTAGTCAATGGTGATCCCAAACTATTCTCGTTTGCATCCAATAAAATTTTAGCCTCCCCTGTATATTCATCTTTTGCAGAAGAATAGGGCTTTAAAGTTTTAATATTTGGCCTTACTACTTTATCTAATTCAAATGCCATGGTTCAAATTTTATTTCGTCCTTAAAATTACATTTTTGATTCTATTTCTTTCACTCTAATAACCACTGCTTGAGCATGCGCTTCCAATTGCTCCCCCTGCGCCATCTGCACAACAGTTTGAGCGATGTTTTTTAAACCCATTTCGGTCAACTGCTGGAAAGTGATTTTTTTTACAAAACTATCTACACTCACCCCGCTATACGCTTTTGCATGTCCATTTGTAGGTAAAGTGTGGTTTGTTCCACTTGCATAGTCCCCAACTGATTCTGGAGAATAGTTACCTATAAACACGGAACCTGCATTGATGATTTTTTCTGCCACCACTAAGGCATTTTCAATTGACAGAATGAGGTGTTCGGGCGCATAGGCATTGATTAAATGTATGGCCTCCTCCCTTTGTGCAACTACAATTGCTTTTGAATGATCTAATGCTTTTAATGCATAAGCTGCTCTTGGCAAAATTGCCAATTGTTTTTCTAGTTCTATTTGAACCAAGTCAACAATTGTTTTATTATTGGCAATAAACAACACTTGACTATCGGACCCATGCTCTGCTTGAGATAAAAGATCTGCTGCCACAAAAGCTGGAACAGCAGTTTCATCCGCATACACACAAACCTCACTAGGCCCAGCTGGCATATCTATAGCCACCCCTTGTTGTTGAATTAATTGTTTAGCTGCAGTCACATATTGATTTCCTGGTCCAAATATTTTATACACTTTTGGCACAGTTTCAGTACCAAAAGCCATTGCCGCAATAGCTTGAACACCCCCAATAGTAAACACTTGCTTAATGCCAACTATTCCAGCTGCATAAATGATAGCAGGATCAATACTGCCATCAGCTCTAGGCGGAGTACATAAAACCACTTCTTTACAGCCAGCCAATTTTGCTGGTATACCTAACATTAATACTGTCGAGAATAATGGAGCAGTGCCGCCTGGTATATAGATACCTACCTTTTCAATGCCTACCGACTTTCTCCAACACCAAACCCCAGGCATCGTTTCAATTTTTTCTTCCTTTTTAATTTGAGCTTGATGAAAAATTTCAATATTCACTTTGGCAGACTGAATCGCTGTTTTAAGTGCTGGTGCAACTAACTGTTCTGCTTCTTGAAAGGCAATGTCATCTAATTTTATCGTTTTGACTACTACATGGTCAAAAGCCTCTGTGTAACGATACAGTGCAGCATCCCCTTCTCTTTGAACTGTATCTAAAATTTCCTGCACTTTAGGCAACAATAAAGCTGCATCAAAACTTGGTCGCTTTAATAACGATTCCCAATCGGCTCTAGCTGGTTCTTCAAATACTTGCATTTTATAAAATCATTTTTTCAATAGGGATAACCAAAATACCCTCGGCTCCTACTGCTTTAAGTTGTTCAATTAAATTCCAAAAATCTGTTTCAGCAATCACGGTGTGCACACTGCTCCAGCCCTCAGTTGCTAATGGAATGATTGTTGGACTTTTCATTCCCGGAAGTAATGCAACAATTTTATCAAGTTGCGAATTAGGCGCATTCAATAAAACATATTTATTCTTCTTAGCTTTTTTAACCGATTCCATGCGGAACAGTAAACGCTCTAAAATAGTCATCAATTCAACAGGTAAGTTATTTCGTTTAACTAAAACAGCCTGGGAGTTCAAAATTGTTTCCGCTTCCTTGAGACCATTCATGAATAAAGTAGATCCGCTACTCACTAAATCACAAACAACGTCTGCCAATCCAATACCTGGTGCAATTTCTACACTACCACTGATCTCGTGAATCTCTGCACTAACTTGATGCTGATCGAGGTATTTTTGAACCAATACTGGATAACTTGTAGCAATCTTTTTACCTGCCAAAAATTGAGGGCCTGTAAACTCCTCTCCTTTTCTAACTGCAAAACTTAACCTACATTTTCCGAAACCAAGTTCGTAAGCAACTTCTACTTTTTTGGCTTTCTCATAGACTACGTTTTCTCCAACGAACCCAATATCCGCTACGCCGTCCTGAACATATTGAGGGATATCGTCGTCTCTTAGAAAGAAAACCTCGATAGGAAAATTACTTGCATCCGCTTTTAGTTTATTTACTCCATTACTA
This sequence comes from uncultured Sediminibacterium sp., assembly GCA_964486665.1. Classification (GTDB taxonomy): domain Bacteria; phylum Bacteroidota; class Bacteroidia; order Chitinophagales; family Chitinophagaceae; genus Sediminibacterium. The sequence goes on along the minus strand of CAZAOF010000041.1, from coordinate 6,219 downwards.
ATATCAATGCCGCACTCTTTTAAAAGGCGCATGGAGTCTTCGTTTAATCTACCTGATTTTTGAATCGCTAATTTTAATCGCATATACTTATTATAAAAATTAAAAGGGCTTACTATTTAGTAAGCCCTTTGTTTAATATTGATACATACCAACATTTACAGCTTACCTATTAGATAGCGGATGAAAATGATGGATATGGTTGTTTAAATTCATGACACAAATTTAAGACGCTTTTGTAAAATCCCCAACTAAAACAGTATAAAATACCTAATTTAGGCCAAGCATTACCCTATTAAACACGAACAATCGTTATATGAAGCCATTTAAAACCTTTTTAACCCTATCTCTAAGCGCTTTAAGCCTTGTTGTATTTAGCCAAAATAGTACAACCAAAAAAATGTCATCACAGAAAATGCAATTGGTTTGGTCAGACGAATTTGATTATACAGGTTTACCAGACGCTAAAAAATGGAATTATGACGTAGGAGGATGGGGCTGGGGTAATAACGAATTGCAGTATTACACAAAAGACTCCTTAAGCAATGCAAGAGTGGAAAACGGACACCTGATCATTGAACTAAAAAAGCAATCCATTGAAGATAAAAAATATAGTTCTGCCAGATTAGTGACCAAGGGTAAAGGCGATTGGATGTATGGAAGAATAGATGTACGTGCTAAACTTCCAAAAGGATTAGGTACTTGGCCCGCGATATGGATGCTTGGCTCCTCCACCCCTTTGAAATGGCCAGACGATGGAGAAATTGACATCATGGAACATGTAGGATACAATCCTGGGTTTATCCATGCAACTGTGCACACAAAAAGCTTTAACCATATTATTGGCAACCAAAGAACCGATACCATTGAAGTGCCTGATTTTGATACTCAATTTCATGTTTATTCTGTGATTTGGAACCAAGATAGTGTAACTATTTTATTGGATAATCAAAGTTATTATAGCTTCAAGAATAACAAGACAGGCAAAGACGCATGGCCTTTTGATGCACCTATGCATTTGTTGCTGAATATTGCTTTTGGAGGGAATTGGGGTGGAAAAAATGGAGTAGATGATGCAGTATTACCAGCAAAAATGGAGATCGATTATGTAAGGGTCTACCAATAAGCTTGATGAGGTTTGGTAATTTTAAAATTTTCTTACAATGAAGTACCTTCTTTCACTATGTTTTTTATGTTTCATAGGGCTCAATGCAAAGGCACAAAGTGCTAATCTTTTAGTTGGCACCTATACACAAAAAGGCAGTAAAGGCATTTACCTCTATCATTTAGATACGGCGACAGGATTATTAAAAGAAATAAGCCATACGGATAGCGTATCTAACCCTTCCTATTTAACCATTTCCAGAGACAATCAGTTTGTCTATGCCGTTAATGAAGATCAAGATGGTGGCATCAGCGCTTTTGCATTGAATGCAACAAAAAATAAATTACAATTTTTAAATAAAGTAGCCACAAAAGGTGCTCATCCATGTCATATTAGTATGAGTCCTGATGAGAAAAACATTTTCGTAGCAAATTATACAGGGGGCAGTTTGACAAGCTTTCATCGATTTGCAGACGGCAGATTATCCAACGCACAACAATTTATTCAGAATAAAGGAGCAAGCATCCATCCAATTAGACAAACAAAAGCACATGTACACGGAAGCTTTTTTAGCCCAGACGGTAACTACCTTTTAGTAAATGATCTTGGCATGGATCAAACACAAATAGTTCCTTATCAAACGATGACACATCCTCCTCTCAAACAAGCATTGTCAGAGGTTATCAAAGCGATGCCGGGTGATGGACCAAGGCATTTAAGCTTTTCTAAAAATGGACAGCGCATCTATATTTTAGAGGAATTATCTGGTACTATAAGTGTGTATTCTTTTAACAAAGGGATGGCAAAACTATTACAAAGAGTCAGTACTCAAACAAAAGAAACAAATGAAAGTCCTGGCAGCGCTGACATTCATTTGAGTCCAGACGGAAAATTTTTATACGCAAGCAACAGAGGTGCAGAAAATAATATTGTGCATTTTGCAATAGATCAAAATGGATTATTGAAAATTAAATCAAAAACACACACTTCCTCTGGGGGATTCATGCCAAGAAATTTCACCATCAGCAAGGATGGAAAGTGGTTGTTAGTTGCGAATCAAGCAAGTAATAATATTGTCGTTTTTAAAAGAAGCCTAAGCACAGGAATCCTTACAAAAATACCACAGACTGCGAAGGTGTCAATGCCTGTATGCCTGGTACTATTTTAATTTATTTTGCCTCAAACCAAACTGGTTTATTTTTTACACCATCTCCATTGTAGTTGATGCATAACTCCTCGTCAGCAGCAATCGATCTTTTGGTTAGAATTTGAATGGTCTTATGCTCATAATCCATATCGTATTTGCAATTGGCATCCACACTGTGATTGTAGATAGAAACATAGCCCAACGCGACTGCCGCTTCACATTCATCTTCGCCCCATTCAAAAATATAATCATGTAATAAAGTGGCATCCACAACAGCACGGTCTGCGGCATTTAAAACAATGACTGGAGCGATCTCAATGGTTGTTCCCTCTGGAATAGCCTCATTCGTAAAAACCCCTCTCCCACGCTCAGCAGTCTCCATGATGTATAAAATTGGCAATATCATAATATAAAGTTAACGCATCCTAATATGATTTTCGTAAATTGCAGCCATGTCAGCAGAATTAGAAGACGAAATCATATTATCAGAAGTTTTTTTAGAAATTATTTCTAAAGATGACCTGCCACTTTTAAAGGAATTTTTAGATGAGCAAAACATCAGTGATGTAGTGGAGCTTGTTAATGAATTTCCAGAAAAAGAAGGCATGATTATAGATACTATGACCGTTCACCGAGCGGTAAGCGTCTTCAAGTTATTGGACATCAACCAACAGAAGGATATCATCAAAGAACTACCTGCTAGAAAAACAGCAAAGATCTTAAATGAATTGCCTCCAGATGACAGAACCGACTTCTTAGAAGAATTACCAAAAGCTGCAATACGAGACCTCATTAAATTATTGGATCCAGAAGAGCGCAAGATTACATTGTCGCTCTTGGGCTATCCAGAGGATTCAGTGGGTCGTTTGATGACACCCGATTATGTGTATGTATTTCCACATTATACTGTTGCTCAAGTTTTAGACAATATCAGAAAATATGGTAAGAACTCTGAGACCATCGATGTGATCTATATTATTGATGAGCTGGGTTGTTTAGTAGATGATATTAGAATAAGAGACCTACTGTTAGCAAAACCAAATGATGTCATCAAAGATATCATTGATGGCAGGTATGTAGCGTTGAATGTATATGATGACCAGGAGCACGCAAGTCAGGTATTCAAAATGAATAACCGAGTTGCCATTCCTGTTGTGGATGACAATGATGTACTATTAGGTATTGTAACCATTGATGATATCTTATGGGTTACAAACGAAGAGTTTAGTGAGGATATGCAGAAGATGGGAGGTACCGAAGCATTGAACGAACCCTATCTAGATATATCTATTGTCAAACTTTTCAAAAAAAGAATTACTTGGTTGGTTGTATTATTTTTTGGTGAAATGATGACAGCTACTGCACTAGGCTATTTTGAAGGCGAGATTGCAAAAGTGATTGTATTAACTACTTTTATTCCATTGATTTTATCTAGTGGAGGAAATACTGGTTCACAAGCCTCTACCCTTATTATACAAGCCATGTCTGTTGGAGAAATTACCATAGCTGATTGGTGGAAAATATTAAGAAGAGAAATAGTGAGCGGTTTGTTATTAGGAATCGTTTTAGGAACCATCGGCTTTTTTAGGGTGATGGCTTGGCATTATATCTCACCAGGATTCTATGGAGAGCATTGGATATTAATTGCGAGTACCATTGGATTAACTTTATTAGGGGTTGTAATTTGGGGCACGATCACAGGATCTATGTTGCCTATTGTATTAAAAAGACTGGGAGCAGATCCTGCTGTATCATCCGCTCCATTTGTTGCTACTTTAGTAGACGTAACGGCAATCCTTATTTATTTTGGTCTAGCATTTTTATTCTTGCAAGGAACCCTGCTTTAATAGCCGGCCATTCCTCTTTTAGCATACTTAAAACAATTGAATCTCTTCTTGTGCCATCACTAGTTGGTAGATGATTACGTAATATTCCTTCGATAGTGCACCCTATTTTTTGCATTGCAGCAATGCTTCTTTTATTTCTATTATCTGCCCGAAATTCTACACGCTCAAGGCCAATTGTTTCAAATGCATAACTTAAAAGCAAAAATTTACAGTGTTCATTTAATCCTGTCCCCCAAGTACTTTCTGCATACCATGTATAACCAAATTGAGTTGTGCTAAAATGTAATTGAATGTCGTAAAATCTTGTACTTCCTACATACTTGTTTTGTAATTTATCAAATACAATAAAGGCATAGGCAGTTTTCAAACGCCTAGCTTCAATCGCCGAAGCAATATATTGCTCCAAGTCAAGCTCCGTTTCAATTGGTGTCAACGCATATTTCCAAAGGGCAGGTTCATTTTTAACATAAGGTGCAAGAAAAACCGCATCTTCCTGCATCAAAGGGCGCAATAACACGCGTTCGTTTTCCAGCACTAAGTCCACTGTTGTATCAAAATTCAAGCTGTAATGCATGCATTAAATTATTAATGTTTAATTTCGCTTAAATTATTAAATAAAGTTCAAACTATAAAATATGTGTGGAATCGTAGGTTATATTGGTCATAGAGAAGCATACCCAGTCGTTATAAAAGGATTAAGAAGATTAGAATACCGTGGATATGATAGCACAGGAGTGGCAATCATTCAAGATGGCGGTTTACAAGTACATAAAAAGAAAGGTAAAGTAGCCGAATTAGAAGAGTCTGTTGTTGGGAAAAACTTACACAGCCATATTGCTATTGGTCATACCCGTTGGGCTACCCATGGTGAACCATCTGATCGTAACGCACATCCACATTTATCAAATAATGGCCGATTAGCCATGTTGCACAATGGGATTATTGAGAACTATACCCAAATTAAAACGGAGCTACTTTCTAAAGGGTATACTTTCAAAAGTGATACCGATACAGAAGTATTGTTGAACTTTATTCAAGATATTCAAGATAATAACAATAGTAATTTAGAAGAAGCCTTACGTATTGCCTTAAAGAGAATTGTGGGCGCTTATTGCATCTTGTTGATAGACCAAGAAGATCCTGAAACAATTATTGCTGCTCGTAAAGGAAGTCCTTTGGTGATTGGAATTGGAAAAGATGAACACTTTTTAGCTAGTGACGCCTCCCCGATTATTGAATACACAAAAGAAGTGGTTTACGTAAATGACTATGAGATTGCAATTGTAAAGAAAGATGAATTGATTTTAAAAAATTTAGGAAACGAAAAACAAACTCCTTTTATACAAAAACTAGATATGGAATTAGCGGCCATTGAAAAAGGCGGCTACGACCATTTTATGTTGAAAGAGATTTTTGAACAGCCTGCTACTATTTTTGATTGTTTAAGAGGTAGACTATTACACGAACAACAACAAATTATCATGGCAGGCGTAGATAATCATTTAGAAGCCTTAACTAAGGCATCTAGAATTATGATTGTAGCTTGTGGAACAAGTTGGCATGCCGGTCTAGTTGCTGAATATATGATTGAAGAACTATGTCGTATCCCTGTTGAGGTAGAATACGCATCTGAATTCAGGTACCGCAACCCAGTCATTCATCCAGGTGATGTAATCATTGCTATTTCGCAAAGTGGAGAAACTGCAGATACTTTAGTAGCACTTGAAAGTGCAAAAGAAAAAGGTGCTTTCATTTTTGGCGTTGTCAATGCAGTCGGAAGTAGTATTGCTCGCTTAAGTCATGCAGGTGCATATACCCATGCAGGTCCTGAGATTGGCGTTGCTAGTACGAAAGCGTTCACTGGACAGTTAGCCGTATTGACAATGATGGCATTGAAAATTGCAAAAGCGAAAGGAAGTATCTCTGACGAACGCTATATACACTTGTTGAATGAACTTGCTTCTGTTCCAGAAAAAGTAAAAGAAATTTTAGCAGATACCACAAAAATAGAAGCGATTGCAAAACAATATAAAGACGCAAAGGATTTTCTGTATTTAGGAAGGGGCTATAATTTCCCAATTGCATTAGAAGGCGCATTGAAATTAAAAGAGATCACTTATATC
>CAZAOF010000040.1:0-12381 GCA_964486665.1 uncultured Sediminibacterium sp. | reverse complement strand
TTTAAAGTGGAAGATTGTTTATGATAAATAATTGAATCTGATTTCGAGTGATCGTTTTTTGAGCTTGAATCATATAACCTACTTCAATTTTTAGATTGTTGTTGATACCATATCCAAACCCGCCAAATAGTCGATTTCGATCGAACTTAACATTATTGATATTGATAAACAATTCATTATATAAAGATGCGTAGATATTTTTATTGATACTATTTCCTTTTAATGGCATGTTCAGGTTTAAAAAATAGCGAGACCTAAGGTCCATATTTTTTTCTATAAAACGTTGTTCAAAGCGAAATCTATGTTGAATAGCTAGTTTTTTTATATTTTGTTTGTACTGATACTGTTGATATACTCTTTGTTCAATTGTATTTTTAATCAAGTTGTCTTTATTGTCATAGGCGTCTGTTTCTATATAAGCTATGCCCATTAAAATTGTATGGTTATTGGGAGTTAAATGATATCCAATCCCTGCCCTTAAGAGCAACTGGTTTCTTTGGGATGCAATTTGATAGTTTCGATATTGAATATCAGACTGCAATGTCCACTTATCATTCAACTTTTGATTACCCAAATAGGTCAGCCAACTTCCTAGATTTTTACTTTGCGCATTCAATAAGAGTGGCGTAAATAAAACGATTATAAAAAGAAGTAGAATTTTTTTAAGACGGTTCAATTTTTCGACAAAGTTACTTGCTAAACATTTATTTGTTGAATCCTACCTGAGGTATAATTTGTAATTTCTTGTATTCTATTTCAAATTTCCATCCTTATAAAGTCATTTTTCTTTGAAAAACTATCAAATGTTAGTATTATTGCATACAAAACCTATTTCATATGGTCGATTTATCTAAGCTTGGAATTACTACATCTAAGGTTCATGCGAATTTATCTAGTGAAGCATTAATCAATTTGGCACTAGAGACAGATAAAAGTTCAGTATTGTCAGACACTGGTGCATTGATTGTTTATTCTGGCGAAAAAACGGGTCGTAGTCCAAAAGATAAAAGAATCGTATTAGAAGAAGGTTCAAAAGAAAATATTAATTGGGGTGAGGTGAATCAACCGATTGATCCATCATCTTTCGAACAGGCTAAGGCAAATGCAATAGACTTTTTCAATACTTGTGATGAATTATTTATTGTAGAGGGCTATGCAGTATGGGACAAAGAGAACAGTATAAAAGTGAGCATCATTTGTACGAAAGCATACCATGCATTGTTTATGCACAATATGCTTATTAGGCCATCTCAGCAAGAACTAGCAAATTTTGGAACGCCAGACTATATACTTTATAACGCAGGTGCTACTAAGGCAGACCTTTCTATAAAAGGAATCACATCCAGCACATCTATCCAATTATCATTTGAAAAAAGAGAGATGTTGATTTTTGGAACCGAATATGCGGGCGAGATGAAGAAAGCCGTTTTTTCATTATTAAATTACCTGATGCCTTTAAAAAATATATTATCCATGCATTGTTCTGCCAATGAATCTATGAATGGTGCGGTGAGTTTATTTTTTGGGTTGAGTGGCACAGGTAAAACAACTTTATCTGCTGATCCAAATAGAAAATTAATAGGAGATGATGAACATATTTGGAGTGACAATGGTATCTCCAATATTGAGGGTGGATGTTATGCAAAGGCAATTAATTTAGAGCCAGAAAAAGAACCTGAAATTTATCAAGCGATAAAGAGAGGAACTATTTTAGAAAATGTAGTGTATGATCCAACTACTAAAAAAGTGGATTATACAAATAAGTCAATTACAGAAAATACTAGAGCCGCATATCCGATCGAATACATAGCTAACGCAAAAATTCCATGTTTGGGCGGACATCCTAATCATATTATATTTTTAACCTGTGATGCATTTGGCGTATTGCCTCCAATTAGTAAATTAAATTCGGAGCAGGCGCAGTATCATTTCATTAGTGGATATACAGCAAAAGTGGCTGGCACGGAAATGGGTGTAACCGAACCAGTAGCAACTTTCTCGTCTTGTTTTGGTGCAGCATTTATGGTTTGGAAGTCAACTGTCTATGCAAAACTATTAGCAGAAAAAATCAATCAACATAATACAAGTGTTTGGCTCATTAACACAGGATGGATTGGAGGAGGATACGGTGTAGGTAAAAGAATTGATCTTGCGTATACTAGAGCAATGATTAATGCCATTCATGAAGATCGTTTTCAAGGCGTGGAATTCACTACTGAGCCTTATTTTAATTTATCTATCCCAACAGCATGTCCAGAAGTACCAAGTTCTATTTTGAATCCTATAGATGCCTGGTCAGACAAATCGTCCTATGCGCAACAAGCTGGTAAACTCAAAACTCTTTTTGACAATAATTATTTAAAATTTCAATAAACTACCAGTCAAAAAATAATTAATTATTAAAAGTAGTTAATTCATTATTGACCATTCAACTGTTGTATGGAAAAATCAAGGATAGATTTGCCAATTGGAATTACACTTGATCGTTTTATTAAAAGCAATCAGAGTCAATATCCAAATGCTGCAGGTGAGCTATCACAACTATTGAGAGATATTGCTTTAGCATCTAAAGTAGTCAATAGAGAAATCAATAAAGCTGGCCTTGTTGATATTATGGGATTTGTTGGCGCAACGAATTCGGGAGGCGATCATCAACAAAAATTAGATTTATTAGCGAATACTAGATTTACAAGGGCTTTGTCAAAGGGTGGAGAAGCCTGTGGCATTGCTTCAGAAGAGACAGATCAATTCATTGATTTAAATAATAACGGAAAATATATTGTTACGATTGACCCATTAGATGGTTCTAGTAATATCGATGTGAACGTGTCAATCGGCACTATATTTTCTATTTATAAAAAACGAACGCCACCGAACGAACCGCTAGCGGAAGCTGATTTTCTACAAAAAGGGAGAGAACAAATTGCGGCAGGGTATATTTTATATGGACCCTCTACTATGTTGGTTTTTTCAACTGGCAACGGCGTAAATGGTTTTACTTATGAAACTACTTTAGGTGAGTACGTCTTATCACATCCATCTTTGGAATTTAATAATGCTAGTACTTATTATTCAATGAATGAGGGCCTTAGCTTTGACATCATAGATAAAGGTGTAACAAGTTATATAACTGCTTGTAAAGAAAAAAGAATGTCGGCGAGGTATATTGGTTCATTAGTAGCCGATTTTCATCGTAATTTATTAAAGGGGGGCATTTTTTTATACCCAAGAACGCATAAATATCCAAATGGGAAATTAAGGTTATTGTTCGAGGCAAATGCCTTGGCGTTTATAACTGAACAAGCAGGTGGGTTTGCTACTGCTAATGAAATAAATATTTTAGACATACAACCCAATAGTATACATCAAACTGTTCCATTTTATACCGGCCCTAAAGAAATGGTTTCAGCGTTATTAGCACATTTAAAATCTTAGAAAATACATGTCTCCATTTTTTGATTATCATAATGAACAAGTTGCTAACTTGCCTTTGCACCTTAGAAAATATATTATAGTTCAAGATTATGAAAAATATACACCAGTAGATCATGCAGTATGGCGTTATGTAATGCGTCAGAACTATAGTTATTTAAAAAACGTTGCTTATTATCCCTATATACCTGGTCTAAAAAAAGCAGGACTAACTATTGAAAAAATACCAAGTTTACAAGAAATAAATGATGCCTTGACTGATATTGGATGGGGAGCAGTGACTGTTGATGGCTTTATTCCTCCAGCTGCATTTATGGAGTTTCAGGCATATAGAGTTTTAGTTATAGCAGCAGACATAAGACAGTTAGAACATATTGAATATACTTCGGCGCCTGATATTATTCATGAGTCTGCAGGACATGCACCTATTATCAGTGATACCAAATACAATCAGTATTTAAGTTATTTAGGCACCATAGGTACCAAGGCATTATTTTCATCAAAAGATTATGCATTATATGAATCCATCAGAGTTCTTTCTATTTTAAAGGAGATGCATAATGTAGACCAAAAACAGTTAGAGGAAGCAGAGGCATTGGTATTATACAATCAGCAAAACCTAGGCACACCTTCAGAGATGGCTTTATTAAGTAGACTTCAATGGTGGACTGTAGAATATGGCTTGATAGGATCCATTGATGAGCCAAAGATTTATGGAGCGGGCTTACTTTCTTCTATTGGTGAAAGTGCATCATGTATGGATCCTAAGGTAAAAAAAATTGAATATACCATTGATGCATTAAGTTATGGCTACGACATCACAAAGCCTCAACCTCAACTTTTTGTCACACCCACTTTCCAAAATTTGATTAATGTCCTTGAGCAGTTTGAATCGACAATGGCCTACAGAGTAGGAGGACTTGAAAGTGTCTTAAAAGCAATAGAGTGTAAAAATATTTGTACAGCTGAATTTAGTTCGGGATTACAAGTTTCTGGTGTGTTTAGTAAAGTATATACAGACACAAATAATGCGATTAAGTATATCAATACTACAGGCCCTACTTCACTTGCTTTTAAAGAAAAGCATTTAGCAGGCCATGGCCCTAATTATCATGCACACGGATTTGGGTCTCCAGTTGGTAGACTTTTAGGTGCTAGTAAGCGATTGGAAGACTTTACTCCTCAAGATCTTTTATCAAATAAGATTTTAATGGATGAGCCTGTTGTATTACAATTTGAAAATGGTATTCAAGTAGATGGGAAATTGGTTGGTCAAACTTATCAAGACGGTAAACTTATTTTATTAAGTTTTTCAGATTGTAAGGTTATAGATAATGAAGGAAATGTATTTTTTGAACCAGCATGGGGTATGTTCGATATGGCAGTAGGCGAGACGATTGTATCTGTGTTTAATGGCGTTGCAGATAAAAATATTTTTGAAGATCAATTGTATGTTTCTGAACAAGCAACACATCAACAAAACTACACAGATAGAGACTTGAAATATCAAACATTATTTAAACAAATAAGAGCTTATAGAGAGGAGGGTAAATCTGATGATTCCTTGGTTGATATTTGGAATACTATTAAAATTAATTTTGAAACAGATTGGCTTGGAGCAATGGAATTACTAGAACTAGCAGATACAATTCCAACACAACAAGTATTAGCAAATCAATTAAGAATCTTTTTATCCAAGCAGTCAGAAAAGTATCCTAATTATTCAAAACTAATCAAGGATGGCTTAAGTATTATTGATGCTAAATTGAAGTTTGAATAATTGTCCAAGCAAGTGCTGTCTCGTTATTAGCTAGGGCAGCTTTAATTTGATGTATTTTTTCTGAGGGAAAATTTAATTTTTTTACATCCAATATAGGAGCTGTGTGCACATTTGCTAATTGTGCCTTTTCGTTTGCAGTCAATAAATTACTTTCCTTAATTTCAATTGGAAGTTGCTCAAATCCAATACCAAGTTTCGTGTTTGGCTTCTCTACTTTAAATAAATTTTCTGCTGTAATTCTAGCATACCAATCTCCACCTAGACGGGCTACAAGATCTAATTTAGCTTGATCTATATGATTGGTTTTATCAAGAATTGACTCGTGTAAATGAATTCTTTTAATTTCTGCTAGCACTAAATTTCCTGCACCTGCTTTTTCACCTAATGCAATTACTTCTTGAACTATACATTCAAGTTGAATAGGCGACTCGGCCACTCTTGGAGGCCTAACTAATTCTGAGGCCAATTCTGTAAATCCTGCTTTGGTAAATTCATTCGTTCCTTTAGGGAAATCACAACTAGACAAAGACACTTGTTGTACCATGTTGTAATTCACAATATTGATTACACATTCAGGCACTAACTTGATATTTTCAAGTGTATGTTTTGTTGTATTGTCTCTCACACGTCTGGAGGGTGAAAAAATACAAATTGGAGGGTTCATGCTGAACAAATTAAAAAAACTGAAAGGGCTTAAGTTTACATTCCCTTCTAAGTCAATTGTGGATGCAAAGCAGATAGGTCTTGGTGCAATGGCATATTGTAAATACTGTTGTATTTCTTGTGTACTTAGTTTATCAGTGTCTAATGTTAGCATGAAGTTATGTTTAATCCAATTATTTTTTTTGTGCCAAGATTGACCAATCAGTTGGTTCGGCTTTGATGGTGTTCACAAGCGTACCTAGACCGTCGATCGTCATTTTAACTCTGTCATTTGCTTGAAGCCATTGTGGTTCAAAATTTGGATCATTTAGTTTTCCAGTCCCATTTAATTCTAAGAAACAACCAGTCCCTACTGTTCCTGATCCAATCACATCACCAGGGAAAATGGTCACACCATAAGAACATCTTTCAATAATTTCTGCAAATGTCCAGTCCATATCTTTCACATTACCTTCGGATACTAGTTTGTCATTCACCCAACATTTCATGGATAAATTATAATTGTTCCCTACATGCCCCTGCTTTGCAGGGACTAAAAATGATTCTAATTCATTAGGAGTTACCAACCATGGACCTATCACTGTTGAGAAGTCTTTTCCTTTTGCTGGACCTAAATTCAAAAGCATTTCTTCCATCTGTAATTTTCTCGCGCTAAGATCGTTCATGATGGTAAACCCTGCAATATATGCATCTGCGTCTTTTGCTTTTATATTTCTACCTTCCTTGCCAATCACGATAGCAATTTCTAATTCGAAGTCAAGTTGTTGAAAATGATCTGGCATACAATAGATGTCACCTGGACCTTGAACGGCATTGTGGTTCGTAAAATAGAAAATCGGGTATTGATCAAACTCTTTAATCATTTCAACGCCTCTATTTCTTCTAGCAGATTCCACATGCTGACGAAATGCATAACCATCTCTGCAAGATGTTGGTCGAGGAACAGGAGCTAATAATGTAAAATCTTTTACAGGTTCAATTGCTAAACGCTTGTCTGCTATTTTGGCTATTTGATTTTCGGTTTGACTCATTAGATCACTACCTAATTGAACAAACTCAATCATGTCATTGGGCAAGTTTTGGTTTAAAGATTTAATCGAATAAAGCGCGTCATGTACGATAGCACCTAATTGGGGTTCCCCCTCCTTTACATAGCTTACTAATTTCATTGATTATCAGTTGTTTATAAGGAATATAGCTCAAAAAATAGGCCATAATAGCCGAATTTGTCCAAGTTGTACCAAAGTTAAAAATAAATATTTTATATTTTGCTAATAATTGTTAGTATTGTAGTTCTCGAAAACCTAAACTATGCCAATATACCACAGATTGGGAGATATTCCCCATAAAAGACATACCATATTTAGACAACCTAATGGGAAGCTGTATGCAGAAGAGTTAGTCTCTACAGAAGGTTTTTCTGGGATGTATTCTTTAGTGTACCATACACATCCTCCTACTTTTGTAAAAGCTTTAGGGGAACCCTATTCAGTTGAGCCCAAAATAGCAAGAGAAAAACATTTACGACATACAAGTTTATTAGGTTTTAATATCAAGCCTGAGGACGATTATTTAAAAAGCAGAAAACCAGTTTTAGTCAATGCCGACTTGCAAATTTCTTTAGCGGCACCAAGGCACTCAATGACAGATTATTTTTATAAAAATAGTCAAGCCGATGAAGTTATTTTTATACACAAAGGATCAGGTACTTTACAAACAGGGTTTGGGAAAATTAAATTCTCCTATGGCGACTACCTTGTAGTACCAAGAGGAACGATCTATCAAATAAAATTCGATGATGAAAACAATCGATTATTTATCACCGAAAGCTTTAGCCCCATTCGTTTCCCCAAAAGATACCAAAACGAATTTGGTCAATTGATGGAACACGCTCCTTATTGTGAAAGAGATATAAGAAGACCAAGTGAGTTAGAAACTTTTGATCAAGAAGGTGATTTTAAAGTATTAATTAAAAAGCAAGGTTTGATTTATCCTTATACTTATGGCACCCATCCTTTTGATTTTATAGGCTGGGATGGCTATCATTATCCTTGGGCTTTTTCTATTCATGATTTCGAACCAATTACAGGAAGAGTGCATCAACCACCGCCAGTGCATCAAACTTTTGAAGCACGTAATTTTGTTATTTGTTCATTTGTGCCTCGTAAATATGACTATCATCCACAAGCTATACCAGCTCCTTACAACCATAGCAATATAGATAGTGACGAAGTATTGTATTATGTTGACGGTGATTTTATGAGTAGAAAATCGGTAGTTCAAGGACAGATTACATTGCATCCTGGAGGAATTCCACATGGGCCACATCCCGGTAGTGTTGAAAAATCAATTGGAAAAGAAAAGACAGATGAGTTAGCTGTTATGATAGATCCATTTAGACCATTAATGATTACGGAAGAAGCCTTGTTGATTGAGGACGAGCATTATCATAAAAGTTGGCAACACAATATTGAATAATATAAAATATAAAAATAAAAATGGAAAGCAATAAGAATGATCAAGATTTTCTACCCTTACTTGGTACAGATTATGTAGAATTCTATGTGGGTAATGCCAAGCAATCTGCACACTATTATAAGACTGCATTTGGTTATCAAGATTTTGCTTATAGTGGTCCTGAAACAGGCGATAAGGAAAAAGTATCTTACGTTTTAATGCAGGATAAAGTTAGACTGATATTAACAACGCCATTACATCCTAGTTCTGGAATAGCTGAACATATCCATCAACATGGAGACGGTGTAAAAGCAATAGCATTAACTGTGAATGACGCGTATGATGCTTTTGCGCAAACTGTAAAAAGAGGCGCCAAGCCTTATTTGGAACCAACAACGATTCAAGACGAGCAGGGTGAAATCAAAATGAGCGGTATTCATATATACGGAGATACAGTTCATTTATTTATTGAGCGAAAAAACTATAGAGGTGTATTTATGCCTGGGTTCAGAAAGCATGAAAGTAATTATAAACCAACTGCAGTAGGTCTTAAATACATTGACCATTGTGTAGGTAATGTGGGATGGAATCAAATGAACACTTGGGTAAAATTTTACGAGGACGTAATGGGTTTTAAAAATATTTTAACCTTTGATGACAAGCAAATTTCAACAGAGTACTCTGCGCTAATGAGTAAAGTAATGAGTAATGGAAACGGATTTGTAAAGTTTCCTATTAACGAACCAGCAGAGGGAAAAAAGAAATCACAGGTAGAAGAGTATTTAGATTTTTATAAAGATGCTGGCGTACAGCATATTGCTATAGCTACAGATAATATTGTTGACACGGTAGAACAATTGAGTAAGCGTGGTGTGGAGTTTTTAACTATCCCATCTACCTATTATGACGATTTATTGGATCGAATTGGACCGATAGATGAAGATGTTGCACCGCTAAAGAAATTAGGTATTTTGGTTGATAGAGACGATGAAGGATATTTACTACAAATTTTTACAAAACCTGTAGAAGATAGACCAACACTTTTCTTTGAAATTATTCAGAGAAAAGGTGCAAAATCTTTTGGCGCCGGAAACTTCAAGGCTTTATTCGAAGCCCTAGAAAGAGAACAGGACCTCAGGGGTAATTTATAATATTTTTGGTTTAATCGAAAGCCATTTCTGGGACCTCACCTTCAATGATGAGTTTGCCTAGAGTGGCTTTTTTGATGGTGTCAACAGAAACTCCAGGGGCTCTTTCTAATAATTTAAATCCACCTTCAGGCAGTACAGCTAATACAGCAAGTTCTGTTACAATTTTTTTCACACACCTTATTCCGGTAAGGGGCAAAGTGCAGTTGGGTAATAATTTACTTTCACCATCTTTATTTACATGCTGCATTGCCACAATGATATTTTTTGCAGACGCCACAAGATCCATTGCGCCGCCCATACCTTTCACCATTTTGCCTGGAATTTTCCAATTAGCGATATCGCCATTTTCGGATACTTCCATTGCGCCTAAAATAGTTAAATCAATTTTTTGCGCATGTATCATACCAAAGCTCATGGCAGAATCAAATAAAGCCGCACCAGGAAGCATAGTGATAGTTTGTTTCCCAGCATTAATTAAATCTGCATCTACTTCAGCTTCTTTTGGGAAGGGCCCCATCCCCAACAGTCCATTTTCTGATTGAAAACACACGGCTATATTTGTTGGAATATAATTTGCTACAAGTGTAGGAATACCAATACCTAAATTAACATATGAATTATGTTGAATCTCTTTCGCAATTCTTTTTGCAATACCTTCTTTATCTAACATGAAATAAATATTTGTGTCATCAATTATTTGGAAACTGTTTTCTTTTCAATTCGTTTTTCATATTTACTACCTTGAAAAATTCTATGGACATACACGCCTGGGACATGTATTTGGTTAGGATCAAGTTGACCAGGTTCTACTAACTCCTCGACTTCGGCAATGGTTATTTTACCAGCCATCGCCATGATTGAATTAAAATTTCTAGAGGTTGCTTTAAAAATTAGATTACCAGCTGTATCTCCTTTCCATGCTTTTACAATTGCGAAGTCTGCATTGAATGCCGTTTCTAATAAATAATCTTTACCATTAAAATTTCTTACTTCTTTTCCGATGGCAACTTCTGTTCCAATGCCAGCAGGTGTATATATTGCAGGCATGCCATAGCCAGCTGCCATGCATCTGAAAGCCAATGTACCTTGAGGTATAAGCTCAACGTCTAGCTCACCTGATAATAGTTGTCTTTCGAATTCTGCATTCTCTCCAACATAAGAAGCGATCATTTTTTTGACTTGCTTTTGATGCAACATCAAACCAATACCAAAATCATCTACTCCTGCATTATTTGAAATGCATGTAAGATTTTTAACTCCTTTTTTTACAAGTGCAGCTATACAATTTTCAGGGATGCCACACAATCCGAATCCACCTAACATAATGGTTTTACCGTCGTACAAATCGACGATCGCTTCTTCTGCAGTTTTGACTTGCTTATTGATCATAATAGTAGTAACTAATTTCATAAAGATAACAGTTGTTAGCCATTTTCCCAAGGTCAAATAAGAAATTACGACTATTGAAATTGATTATTATTAACTAGTAATCAACGAATTATACGCAATTTGCTTACCACGCATCACATATCAGTTTTAATAATTTGTTAATTTTTTTAACTTTTCAGTAAAAAAATTCTTAAATTCATTTACTCTTAAACAAAAACTAAAACGCATGAGAAAACTAGCTGTTTTTTTGACGTGTGCTTTGCTATTCGTAGCTCAAGCGTATGCTCAAACTGCTCGAAACGTTACTGGTAAAGTAACAGACGACAAAGGTGCGCCACTTGTTGGTGTGACCGTTAGTGCTGTAGGGGCAAATAGAAATGCACTTACAGACAATTCTGGTACTTTTTCAATTCAAGTAACAGAAAAAGTAAAAACCCTAAGAATGAGTTATGTTGGCTTCGATTCTAAAGAAGTGAACATCAATGGAAAATCTACTGTTTCAGTGTCTTTATCTATGGAAGATAAGTCTTTGAACGAAGTAGTAGTAGTGGGTTATGGTACACAAAGAAAAAGAGAAATCACTGGTAGTATTGCTAGTGTTAAAGGAGATGCAATGGCCAACAAACCAACTCAAAGTTTTGAACAAGCTTTAGGTGGACGTGCTGCTGGTGTGCAAGTTGTGATTCCAAGTGGTGTGTTAAACGCGCCGCCTGTTTTAAGAATCAGAGGAGCTAACTCTATCTCTTTGTCTTCTTATCCATTGATTGTGGTTGATGGAGTTCCTGTATTTACTGGTGACGGTAGTTCTACTAACGCAGCTGGTAACGTATTGTCTTCTATTAACCCAAATGATATTGAAAGTGTAGACGTGGCAAAAGACGCCGCTGCAACAGCTATCTATGGTAGCCGTGCTGCAAATGGTGTATTATTTATTACTACTAAAAAAGGTAAGCCAGGTCGTTCAAAAGTTACTTTAGACAGTTGGGTTGGATTTAGTAATCCTCAACGTTTACAAAAAGTATTGGATGCACAACAGTATACAGATTATAAAAACGAAGCTTTGCGTAATGCAGGTACATTTAATGCTGCAACGAATGCATTTGCTACAACTGTAGGCGCTGACGGTAAAATCATTAATACAAACTGGGCTGATATTGTTTACCGTCAAGGTTTACAGCACAGCAACACAATAAGTTTATCCGGTGCGAACGAGTCAACTAGTTATTACTTCTCAACTGGTTATACAGAGCAAGAAGGTATCATTAACAGAAACGACTTTAAGCGTTTAACCTTATTAATGAATGTAGACCACAAAGCTGGTAAATTCTTTACAATGGGTGGTAAGATTCAGTACACAAGTGATCAAAATACTTCTGCAGCAAGTTCTGGTTCTTTAGGAGATGCATTTGCTTCTGCAGGTTTGGGTCGTGTGGCATTGATTACTGCACCAAACGTTGGACCATTTTTAGCAAACGGTTCTTATAACCAAGCGAATGGTTTAATTGGTGT
>CAZAOF010000039.1:0-12515 GCA_964486665.1 uncultured Sediminibacterium sp. | reverse complement strand
GTAACTTTAAAACGCTTTTTCGCGCTTGAGTTAGTTTTTACTTTTGGCATTATTAATAATCTTATCGATTACTCCCTGCTGGCGGCTCTACTCAGGTAGAACACTTATTGGGCCTTGTGGGAAATGGATGGCGAAGGTAATACAGATTGGGTATATAGCAAAGAAAAAGAGCTCGAAAAAATCGAGCTCTTTTAAAAATTGTATTGAAAATCAATTATTTATGAAAAACTGACCTACTATTTAAGTTGTTGGTTTCTTTTTACCACCTGCTTTAGGCTGGAATATGGCAAACATTCTCTTTCCTTCTAATTTAGGCATGCTTTCTAAAGTTCCTGATTCAGCTAATCTTTCTGCAAATTTCAATAAAAGTAATTGCCCTCTGTCCTGAAACATAATAGCTCTTCCTTTGAATTGAACATAGGCTTTCACCTTGTTGCCATCTTGTAAGAACTTTTCGGCGTGTTTAGCTTTAAAGTCAAAATCATGATCATCAGTTCCAGGGGTGAAACGAATCTCTTTAATCTCAGATTGTTTAGAGTTCGCTTTCATCTCTTTTTCTTTACGTTTTTTCTCGTAAAGAAACTTCTTATAATCAATCACTTTACATACTGGTGGATTGGCTGTAGGAGAAATCTCCACTAAGTCCAAACCCTGATCAGCAGCTATTTTAAGCGCATCTTGTGTGTTGTAAACTCCTACGGTGATATTGTCACCTACCAATCGTATTTCTGGTACTCTAATACGATCATTAATACGATGTTCTGGTTCTTGTTGTCTTTGAAACCTTGGGTTAAATCTTGGTCCTCTGTTCGGTAATGCCATTAATTATTAAAACGTTGTTTTGTTAAGTAAAGATAGTCATTGTTACGCATCAGGTGCTTTTCTTTCTACTATTTCTTGTTTTATCTGTGAAATAAATGCCGCTTTATCCATCATACCTAAATCGCCCTTGCCTTGTCTTCTGATAGATAGTTGGCTTTCTGTAGCCTCTTTTTCTCCTATCACCAACATATACGGCACTTTCATTATCTCGGTATCACGGATCTTTTTACCAATTTTTTCATTACGGTCATCAATTTCAGCACGAACACCCGCTTTGCGTAATTCTGCTAAGACTTCTAGCGCATAAGGCATGAATTTGTCGCTGATTGGCAAGATTTTAGCTTGTAGAGGTGCTAACCATACAGGGAATTTGCCTGCATAATGCTCTAACAAGAATCCAATAAAACGTTCATGTGTACCCAATGGTGCACGGTGAATAATCAAAGGCGTTTCTGGCTCATTGTCTTTATTGGTGAAGCTTAGATTAAAACGCTTCCCTTGCGCAAAATCTACTTGATTGGTTGCTAAGGTGAACTCACGTCCAATGATACTCCAAATTTGTACATCAATTTTTGGTCCGTAAAACGCACCTTCATCTTGTACTTCTACAAAAGGAGTTCCAGTTTCAATCAATACCTCACGTACCATGGCTTCGGTTTCTAACCAGAGTTCAGGCTCATTGATGTACTTCTGTCCCAATTTTGCTGGATCATGTAAACTTAAACGCATCACATATTTATCGATACCAAAAATATTGAAGTACTTCAAGTACATCTCATTTACTGCCCTGAATTCTTGCGCAAATTGTTCTTTAGTGCAATAAATATGGGCATCATTCATATGCAAACAACGCACACGCATTAAACCAAATAATTCACCAGATTGCTCGTATCTATAACAGGTGCCATATTCTGCAAGTCTTAGTGGCATGTCTTTATAGCTCTTTGGCTCAGCATCAAATATTTTATGATGATGCGGACAGTTCATTGCTTTTAGATAATACTTCGTACCATCCAATTCCATTGGAGGGAACATACTATCTTGATAATAAGGCAAGTGACCACTGGTAATATACATGCTTTCTTTAGCTATATGCGGGGTTACTACACGCTTGTATCCAGCTGCTTCTTCAGTTTCTTTTGCTAAGCGCTCTAATTCCTCAATGATAATGGTACCATTAGGCATCCACAAAGGCAAGCCTGGTCCAACATCATCATCCATGGTATAAATACCTAATTCTTTACCTAATTTTCTATGGTCTCTCTTCTTTGCTTCTTCTAGTAAAAGAAGGTATTCATCTAATTCTTTTTGATTCGGGAATGTAACTCCATATACACGCGTTAGCATCTTGTTCTTCTCATCTCCTTTCCAAAAAGCGCCAGCGATATTTGTGATTTTAATTGCCTTAATCGCACCTGTGTTAGGAATATGAGGTCCGCGACATAAATCTGTAAAACCACCCTGAGTGTAAAAAGTAATGGTACCATCTTCTAAACCAGACAATAGGTCTAATTTATATTCATCTCCTTTTTCTTCAAAATAAGCAACAGCTTCGGCCTTTGACATTTCCTTACGGATATAGGCATTGGCTTGCTTTGCCAAATCATTCATTTTTTTCTCAAGTAAAATCACATCTTCTTCCTTGATGCTTTTCCCACCTAAGTCTATATCATAATAAAACCCCTTATCCAAAGAGGGTCCTACCCAAAACTTCGCGCCTGGATACTGCATTTCTACCGCTTCTGCAAGCAAATGGGCAGAGGAATGCCAGAAGGTAGCTTTACCATCTTGGTCGTCCCAAGTAAGCAATTTTAAAGCTGCATCTTGGTGGATAGGTCGGGTTGCGTCCCATACCTCACCGTTCACGGAAGCTGCTAGAACTTTTTTTGCCAAGCCCTCACTAATAGATTTAGCGATGCCTAAAGCAGTAATGCCCTTCTCGTATGCTCTTACTGCGCCATCTGGAAATTGAATTTGAACCATGGTTGTACTATAAATATAAGGAAGCAAAGATAACAAAAAAATGGATGCTTGTTTATACTTAGATTAATACTTAAATTTAATGTTCTATTAAAGCTATGATAAGGACTACTTTACTCCTATTTTTTTGTACTATTTCATTTCAATTAAGTGCTCAAAACTTAACTGGGAAATGGATAGGTAGTTTCATTGCTAATGAGGATGCCATGATCAACAGTTTTATCTATCAAATTAACATTAGAGAAAACGGAAATCATCAACTAACTGCTGAAACAATTACTAAAAAATTAGACCAATTTTATGTGAGTGCCTTCGCAAAAGGAACTCATAGTTTAAAAAGTAATCTGGTACAGATTAATGAGACAAGTTTTGATTTGGTGAAAATAGCAAATCAACTTGAAGCATGTTTAATGTCCAATTTTTTAACCTATAAGATGGTTGATGGACATGAGATTTTAGAAGGTACTTATATGTCCACTAGTCTTGATGGCAAAAGAAACTGCGGAAGTGGAAAAGTTTTTTTAGAAAAGGAAACGTCATTACTAAGTTTTAAAAAGAACAATGGAAATGAATTTGAAAATAAAAAAACAAATAACGTCAATAAAAGTATTGTAGAAAAAAATACACAAGAAGTTAAAAATACAAAGCTAGTCTTATCTAAAATAAATAGATCTAATCAAAATATAACCATTGTAAAAAGCAAGAAAAATGCAGAAAAAATAGCTATTGCTGAACAATCAAACCCTTTAAAAGAAGTAGATACAGACGAAATCATAACAGAAACAGCAACTTTACAAACGGAACAAAACAAGCAAAATACGATTAACAACCAACCAATAAATTTACCCTGGGTATTGGTTGGAAGAGAGAATAAATTAGTCAAGAAAATAATTACTAGTAGTAAACAATTTACCATTGATTTATTTGATAATGGGACAATAGACAACGATACCATCATTGTGTACGATAACAAGAAATTGTTAGTTAACAAACAGAGGTTAAGTTACAAATCTATCCACCTTGAATTTAACTTTACAGAAAATAATAGAGAACATGAGGTAATTATTGTGGCACATAATATGGGCACCGTTCCGCCTAATACTGCTTTATTATTATTCAAAGACGGCAAAAACAGACAAGAATATTTTATTACCTCAACAAATAAAATAAACGCGAAATTGTTAATTGTATATGAACCTATTGCTTCAGAAAATCAGGAATAGCATATGCCACTAATTAGTAGTTATTACCTCAATTCTTGTAGTACCTGGTTTGCTTCATAGAGTCGTTCTGAATTTTGCAAATAGGGATTTTTAGCTTTTTTACGATTGCTTATCCAGTGCTGCTCTTCGGTATCAGCATATATATACAACAACTGCTTCTCATAACCAATGGAGGCTAAGAATTGTATTAAATGTAAGCTCAGCATATTGACGCCAAAAAGCCTCTCTGAATGCGCTTCTTCTAAAAGGATCGCACTCATCTCTGCTTTCAAATTCATTAAACCTTGTGTGGTGATGGCTTGCATAAGGCTATCATTTGAGCTATTCATCGAAGCTAAACTATCTGTTAATTGAATAAAGAAAAGCCCTTGCTGTTGTAAGGCAACACTGTCCCCTTCTGCCAAATGAGCAATCATTTCAAAGTATTTGAATACCAAGGGCTCGATCCTTTGATCTAGGTTTTTATCCTGCACTTTAGCATTAAATGGAACATAAAACTGTTCGCTTTGTTCAATTGTTTCTGTTGAACAAGAAATTAGCATGAAAATCAGTGAAAAAAGAAGGAGTCTCAATATGGATATTTTTTTCAAATTTATGCATAAATAGCCACTGCAACACAGTAACTTTGCGCTCAGAATTGAAAAAATATGTTAATAGGATTACAAAATGTGACTTTTGAATTTGGCGCTAGAGCCATCGTGACTGATGCAACATGGCATATACAGCCAGGAGAAAGAATTGGTTTAATTGGTTATAATGGAACAGGTAAGTCTACCCTGCTAAAATTATTGGTAGGTCAATACACCCCCTCAAAAGGAACAGTAGAAAAAGGAAGAGATACTACTATTGGCTATTTACACCAAGACCTATTAAGTTTTGATACAAGTGAAACCATCACAGAAGTCGCCCTGGGGGCTTTTGAAAGAGTGCGTGAACTAGAAAAAGAAATTGAAGCGCTTGGAATAGAACTTGAGGCAAATCCGGAGGATAATGATATTTTAATAAAATATACAGACGCTTTACACGAAATAGATATTTTAGACGGCTACAATATTGAACACAAAGCAGCCGAAGTACTGCATGGTCTTGGATTCACCAATAAAGACTTAGCGCGTCCCTATAAAGAATTTAGTGGAGGATGGAGAATGCGTGTGCTATTGGCTAAGATGATCCTACAAGCACCCGATGTGCTTTTGCTGGATGAACCTACCAACCACTTGGACTTACCAAGTATCGAATGGTTGGAGAAATATTTATTGCATTATAAAGGCAGTGTGGTGATTGTAAGTCACGATAAATTTTTCTTGAATAAAATGGTGAATAAAATTGTTGAAGTATACCAACAACAATTGAATTTTTATACAGGCGATTATGCTTATTATGAAGTGGAGAAAGTACAACGTGTAGAGATCCAACAAAGAGCTTTCGAAAACCAACAAGATTATATAAGACAGCAAGAACGCTTTATTGAACGTTTTAAAGCCAAAGCATCTAAAGCTGCACAAGCTCAGTCTATTCAAAAAAGATTAGATAGATTAGATGTCATTGAAGATGTACAAATTGAAAGACCTAATATTAGAATCAACTTTGCAGTTGATAAAACTCCGGGCAAAGTATTGGTAGATTTAAAAGGCATTAGTAAAAGCTACCCTGCTCAAACCATTTTAGACAATGCTTTTGCAGAAATTGAAAGAGGTGATAAAATTGCATTGATTGGTGCCAATGGTAAAGGAAAATCTACCCTTTTAAGAATTGTTGCAGGCATGGAAAGCTATGAAGGAGAGCGAGTTTGGGGGCATAATGTAGACGAAAGTTTTTATGCACAACATCAACTTGAATCTTTGAATTTGAACAATACCATTTTACAAGAAGTACAGGAATGTGGTACTAAAAAAACCGATTTAGAACTTCGTGCATTGTTAGGTTGTTTCTTATTTGGTGGAGACGAAATTGATAAAAAAATTAGGGTCTTAAGTGGAGGAGAAAAAGCAAGAGTAGCCTTAACAAAAACGATCATCAGCAAAGCGAATTTTTTGATGTTGGATGAACCTACAAACCACCTAGACATGGCCACCGTTGAATTATTAGCAGAAGCTTTAACCAAATACGATGGATCTATCATATTGGTTAGCCATGATCGTTATTTTATCTCTAAAACCGCCAATAAGATCTGGGAAATAGAAGACGAAAAAATTATAGAATTTAAAGGTGATTATGCAGAATGGGTTGCATGGAAAGAAAGAATGGCAAAACAAAAAGCAGCCAATCCAGAAGCAGCAAAACCAGCGCCAAAGCCTGTTGAAAAAAAAGTTGAACCAGTTGTTACAGAAGTTAAAACTGGTCCAATAGACAAGGACTTTCAAAAGCAAGTTCAGAAACTACAAAAAGCAATCGCACAATTAGAACAAAATATTCAAACCTTACAAGATGAAAAAACTGCTATAGAACTTCAAATGGCAGACCCATCTATCTATGCTGACGCAACGAAAATGAAAACAATTGAAAAGAATTATCACGACAAGCAAGCATTGATCAGGTCCCTGAATAAAGAATACGAGTTAGCATTCAATGATTTAGTAGCATTAGAAAGCAAATAGTTGTTAAAAAACTAACGATTGCTTGTATCGTTTCAAAAAAATACTTAGATATCATTTTGTTGACATTGAATATTGCTTTCAATTGTTTAAATTTGGGGCTCCGTTCTTACGATAACCCTTTGATTTATTCTTGTAAATCAATACATTAAATGACAAATTGAATCAACATGTCTACTAAAAAAGTAAACAAAATAGCTGTTTTAACATCTGGTGGAGACGCCCCCGGCATGAATGCTGCCATCAGAGCTGTTGTTAGAACAGGTTTATACCATGGATTAGAGGTATTTGGGGTTACCAGAGGATACAATGGAATGATTGAAGACGATATTTTTCAAATGGACTCTAAGTCAGTTGCCAATATCATACAAAGAGGTGGTACTATATTAAAAACAGCTAGAAGTAAAGATTTCTTTGAACCCGCAGGACGCAAAATCGCCTATGAAAATCTTAAGAAAAGAGGCATCAATGGAATAGTTGTTATTGGCGGAGACGGAAGCTTTAAAGGTGCTCAAAAATTCAGCAATGAATTTGACATTCCTTGTATAGGTTTACCTGGAACAATAGATAAAGACATAGCAGGAAGTGATTTTACCATTGGATTTGATACTGCTGTGAACACTGCCGTTGAAGCAATCGATAAAATAAGAGATACTGCTGATGCACATGATAGACTATTCGTAGTTGAAGTAATGGGACGTGACGCTGGATACATTGCATTACATAGCGGTATCGCTACTGGTGCTGAGAATATCTTGATCCCAGAATCTAAAACAGATATGGATGCTTTAGTGGCAAGTTTAACAGAGAAAGAAAGAAGAAAAAAACTAGTTAACTTAATTGTGGTTGCCGAGGGTGACGAATTTGGCGGAGGCAATCAAGTAGGCGATTATTTAAAAACAAAATTACCCAATGCAGACATTCGTGTTTGTATTTTAGGTCATATTCAAAGAGGTGGCGCGCCAACTTGTTTAGACAGATTGATCGCAAGCAGAATGGGTTATCATGCAGTTGAATGTTTACTAAATGGCACACACAATGTCATGGTGGGCATTGAAGACAATAAAATGAAATACACCCCATTAGACAATGCCGTAAAAGCAAAACAAAAAATTTCAGAAGAATGGTTAAAGATTGTGAAAATCCTAGCTAGTTAAGTTTAAGAAAAAATATAAATCAACCCCAATAATAAAAAACAATGAGTCAGTCTATTTACAAACAGAAACACCACAAAACTAAAATTGTTGCCACAGTTGGTCCAGCATGTGAAACATACGACCAATTAAAAAATTTAGTAATCGCCGGTGTAAATGTTTTTCGTTTAAATTTTTCACACGGGAGCCACGAAGACAAAAAGAAGATCATTGACAATATCAGAGGAATTAATAAAGAGTTAAATTGTTCAGTAGCAATATTAGGTGATTTACAAGGGCCTAAATTAAGAGTTGGCGAAATTGAAAATAACAGACTTGAAGTTAAAGAAGGCGATATTCTTACTTTCACAAATACAAAATGTATAGGTACATTAGAAAAAATATATGTGTCCTATCCAAATCTAGCAGGTGATGTGGTAGTTGGAAATACAATCATGATAGATGATGGTAAAATTGAAGTAATAGTCCACAGTGTAGAAGCGAATGGTGATGTAAAAGTTAAAGTAACTTTAGGTGGTATCATCTCATCAAAAAAAGGAGTGAATTTACCTGACACTAAAATATCTTTACCAGCATTAACTGAAAAAGATTTAGAAGATGCCGCTTTCATCATCAAAGAAGAACTTGACTGGGTGGCTTTAAGTTTTGTAAAACGTGTTGCTGATATTGAAATGTTAAGAGGCATATTAGATGAACACAAAAGCAATGCTAAAATTATCGCTAAAATAGAAATGCCAGAGGCATTAACTAATATTCGTGATATCATCATTGCTAGTGATGCAATTATGATTGCACGTGGCGACTTAGGTGTTGAATTACCAGTGGAGAAAATTCCTTTAATTCAAAAAGAATTAATCAGAAAATGTATCCATAGAGCTAAGCCTGTAATTGTTGCGACTCAAATGATGGAGTCTATGATTGACAGAGTAAAACCAAACCGTTCAGAGATCACCGACGTGGCTAATGCAGTAATTGAAGGTGCTGATGCCGTGATGCTAAGTGGTGAAACTGCAACTGGACAATTCCCTGTATTGGTTATTGAAACAATGCGCAAGATCATTTCTGAAGTAGAAGAAAATGGTTACAAGTACAATCGTTCAGAAGATTTGAAACCACAGCCTCACTCCCCTTCTTTCTTGAGTGATGCGGTTTGTTATAATGCATCAAAATTATCCGAAGATAGTAATGCTCATGCTTTAGTGGGTATGACGCAAAGTGGATATACTGCGTTTATGTTGAGTAGCTTCAGACCAAAATCTCCCTTATTTATTTTCACTAAACAGCAAAGTTTGGTGAATCAATTATCACTAAGTTGGGGTGTTAAAGCCTTTTACTATGATAAGGAAGAAAGTCTAGATGCGATCATTACTGATCAAATTCAAGTACTAAAATCAAAAGGCTTTGTGAATACTGGAGATATTGTTGTGAATACAGGCAGTACCCCAATTAAATTACATTTACCTACTAATATGATTAAAATCAACAAAGTTGATTAAACTTAAGGCCTCTTTATTGAGGCCTTTTTTATAACTTTACTATTCAAATTTAAAAGACGACTATGCTTGAATCATTTGAAAAAATCCCTGTAAAAATTTACAAAGATGTCGCTGCTGGATCCAATGCAGTTGCAGCACAAATTGCCAAATTAATTAAAGAAAAACAAGCGCAGGGATTACCTTGTGTTTTAGGGATGGCGACTGGTGCCACACCAATTCTGTTGTATAAAGAATTAGTACGATTACATAAGGAAGAAGGATTAAGTTTCAAAAATGTAGTAACAATCAACCTAGACGAATACTATCCTATTCCTAGAGCTGCCTACCAAAGTTATTGGAGCTTTATGCACCGTCATTTGTTTGACCACATAGACATTGATCCTAAAAATATTCACCTGCCTAATTCAGAATGGAACAACGATGAATTAAAAGAAAACTGTGTCGCTTACGAACAAACCATAGAAAAATTAGGCGGTATTGATTTACAAATATTAGGAATTGGGAAAAATGGACATATTGGTTTTAACGAACCAGGATCTAGTTTTCACTCTAAAACTAGAATCATTCATTTGGATCAATTAACAAGATTAGCCAATGTGTATGAATGGCATGATTTGAACAAAGTGCCGAAATTGGCTATTACAGTAGGCATAAGCAGTATCATGAAAGCAAAGAAAATTGTTTTACTTGCTTGGGGAAATAAAGCAGAGATTGTAGCAAAAGCTATAGAAGGCGATGTGACAGAGCAAATCCCTGCAAGCGTTTTACAAAATCATGACGATTGTACTTTTGTGATTGATGAATTAGCAGCTACTGAATTAACAAGATATAAATCTCCCTGGTTAACTGGTGCCAATGATTGGACGCCAAAAATGATCAAAAAAGCAGTTATAGGACTTGCTTTAAAATTGAATAAAACAGTACTTAGCTTAACCGCAGACGACTATAAAGAAAACAGCTTATCCGATTTATTGGTTATTAAAGAATCGGTGTATGATATTAATCTACAAGTATTTTATATGTTGCGTGATTCTATCACGGGTTGGCCTGGTGGCAAACCAAATGCGGTTATACCAGCACACCCAGAGCGTAGCACACCACATAGTAAAAAAGTATTGATCTTTTCGCCGCACCCAGACGACGATATAATCAGCATGGGTGGCACGTTCATGCGTTTGCACGATCAAGGTCATGACGTACATGTAGCTTATCAAACTAGTGGTAATATTGCTGTTACAGACGAATTCGTTACTCGATTTTTAGACTTCGCAGTAGGCTTTGAAGAACTATTTGGCATGGATAATAAAAAGAGTCAAGAGATTCTAACCAACGCTAGGGCCTTCTTGTCTAATAAAGCCACAGATCATTTAGATAGTGCTGATATAAGAGCCATAAAAGGTTTAATTAGAAGATGTGAAGCAAAAGCTACCTGTCGTTATGTAGGTATTGCTGAAGACAATTACCATTTTATGAACCTACCCTTCTATGAGACTGGCATGGTTGATAAAAAACCTATGAGCGAAGAAGATATTGAAATCACTATGGCGCTCTTACGCAAAATTCAACCTCATCAGGTGTATTGTGCAGGAGATTTAGCCGATCCACATGGTACCCATAAAGTTTGTTTAGACGTTGTTTTCGAAAGCATGCGTAGACTAAAAGCAGCAGGAGATACTTGGGTGAAAGACTGTTGGGTTTGGTTGTACAAAGGCGCTTGGCAGGAATGGGATATCTCTGAAATTGAAATGGCTGTACCGATGAGCCCAGATCAAGTAATGAAAAAACGCTTTGGCATCTTTATCCATCAATCTCAAAAAGACAGTGTTCCTTTCCAAGGCACCGATTCAAGAGAATTCTGGCAAAGAGCCGAAATTCGAAACGCTAATACTGCTAACCTATACGCCAACTTAGGTTTGACAAAATATGCGGCTATGGAAGCCTTTGTCCGCTGGCATTATTAATGAACTACTAAGCAAGTTTCAGAAAAGGGAGTTATTTAAAGTATTATTTGTCCTTTTCCTTTGGCAAAATGGTATTTTGAGCTATATTTGCACCCCTTATTGACCTTGGTTAATAATAGGAATGGCCCCGTAGCTCAACTGAATAGAGTATTTGACTACGGATCAAAAGGTTTCAGGTTTGAATCCTGACGGGGTCACAAAGCCCACGCGAACAGCGTGGGCTTTTTCGTGCGAGGAAATGCCGAAAGCATTAAATAATATATAGAATGAGTCGAAACAAGCTTGCTTGATTGAGAACGAATGAGCTATATTATTGCGAGCGCAGCGAGTGCTTTTGGGCATTGACGAGCACAAAAAAGCAAAAACATCAGGCACTGATGTTTTTATAGGGCTTTGAGTAAGGCAACTGCGAAGAGGATGTTGCGAAGCAACCATCCCATCCCATAAACTATTTTCTAAGCGTACAAATACTTGAATAATGAATAAGATTCAACTATAAGTTGTGATGTATATCATATCAAACATCAATTAACCTATAGCTTAATTTTGAAAAAATATTGCTACCTTTATAAAAGTTCAATAAATAAAAAAAGACACTTTTTAATTGATATAGATTGCATCTTAGAATTGCAAAATCTAATAATCGATGTAAAATTCAAAAAGAAACTTGATTATATAGTTACTAGAATTTTAGACTTAAATACACAATATTACGAGGATTATGTAAAATTGGTTAATTATGAATCCATTACCGAAATCAGAATTTTCCCAAATGGAATGAATGCAAGAATATATTGTAAAGAAATTAAAATGGAAGATGGACATGTTTCAATTGTAGCATCGAAATTCTTGCAAAAGAAAAAATCAATGAAAATTGATAAAGATTTACAAAATAAAATAAAAATAATTGAAAACTACATTTATGAAATTAACATCTGAAAATATTAAAAAAATAAAACCATTATATCAAGCAACTGAAGAGGAACAAGTTAACTTAGACGAATATATGCTTATGGCAAAATATCTAAGTGAAATTGAAAATATATTAATTGAAAAATCTTTGACAAAAAAAGCGCTAGCTACTAAAATTGGAACTTCCCCTAGCTACCTAACTCAAGTGTTTAGAGGAGACAAGCCGCTTAATTTTAAAACCTTAGCTAAAATTCAAACTGTTTTAAATATTCATTTTGAAGTACATATAATTAAAAATGAAATTCAAAATATACCAAAAACAAAACTCAACAAAGAAGAAAAAGAATGGATGAGTTTTGGTAATAAATTTGAT
>CAZAOF010000038.1:0-13043 GCA_964486665.1 uncultured Sediminibacterium sp. | reverse complement strand
CTGCAAACAAATCTTTCATTTGTCTACGACTCATCTCTTCTTCAAAATGCTTTTTTAACACAAACCATGCTTGTGTTGTGGTTGGATTTATTCTTTCTAACATAATTTTAATGCTATTCTTTGCTACTTAATTTTTTGAATTGTTTCAATTGTTTTGGATAATGCATCTTGTGAAATATCAAGATGTAAAACAAATCTTACTTGAGTAGGGGTCATCACGTAAGCCAAAATATTTTGTTCTTTTAAGGCTTGAACAAATGCCGCAGGCGTATAATCACCAGTCATTACTGCAATAACTATATTGGTCTCTACTGGTAAAACATGGTCAACAAATGATTTAGCTTCTAAAGCTTCTTTTAAAGCAATTGCATTTAAATGATCTTCTGCTAATCGATCCACATGGTTTTCAATTGCGTAGATACCTGCTGCAGCTAAATAACCCGCTTGGCGCATACCCCCACCAAAAACTTTTCTCCATCTTCTGGCCTTTTTTATAAAGGGGGCAGATCCTACCAATACGCTACCCACTGGGGCGCCTAACCCTTTGCTTAAACAAACAGATACAGAGTCAAATACTTTCCCATAATCTGCTGCATTTTCTTTTTTATGAACAATGGCATTAAAAACACGAGCCCCATCTAAATGGAGTGCCAATTGATTGGCTTTGGTTACTTTTTGAATTTCGTAAAAAGTAGCAAAATCATAACAAGCCCCACCTCCTCGGTTACTCGTATTTTCTAGACTCACTAAACTAGTAACGGGCTTATGTACATCGATAGGGTTGATAGCTGCCTGAACCTGAGCTGCAGTCAAAAGACCTCTGTCTCCATGTAATAATCGCACTGAACAACCTGAATTAAAGGCAATACCGCCTCCTTCATATTGATAAATATGGGAAATTTCATCACAAATCACTTCATCTCCAGCTTGAGTATGGGTTTTGATGGCCAATTGATTGGTCATGGTACCACTTGGACAGAACAATCCAGCTTCAAATCCAAACATTTTGGCTGTTTTAGCCTCTAAACTATTGATACTTGGGTCTTCCCCAAATACATCATCTCCCACAGGGGCTGCTTGCATATAAGCTAGCATAGCTGGGGTAGGCTTGGTTACGGTGTCTGATCTAAAATCTATCATGCCGCGAAGATAAATCTAGGTAGCCTATAAATGATGAAAAATCATCATTTTGGGTATAAAATTTCCTAAAATCCTAAATTCCAAGGGATTCAAGGCTTTATTTGTATTATTGCCTCCAAAAACTTACCTTTGCAAACTCCCGTAAGGGATATACTATTTAGGAATTTCCATCGTTATACTTATAAATAATTCTTTGCATGAGGCAGCTTAAAATTGCTACACAGATCACCAACAGAGATTCTCAAGCGGTTGAAAAATATTTACAGGAGATTTCAAAAATCTCCATGATTAATCCTGAGGAAGAGACAACACTTGCACAACGTATTAAAATGGGTGACCAACGTGCATTGGATAAGTTGGTTCAAGCCAATTTACGTTTTGTGGTTTCTGTGGCAAAACAATACCAACACCAAGGCTTGTCTTTGAGTGACTTAATTAACGAAGGAAATCTTGGTTTGATCAAAGCTGCACAGCGTTTTGATGAAACAAAAGGTTTTAAATTCATTTCTTACGCCGTTTGGTGGATTCGTCAATCTATTTTACAAGCTTTAGCAGAGCAAGGTCGTTTGGTTAGATTACCACAAAACAAAATTGGTACCTATAACAAAGCGAACAAAGCATATATGGCATTCGAGCAAGAGCATGAGCGTGAGCCTTCAACAGAGGAACTAGCTGGTATCTTGGAGATGTCAGAAACTGAAATCAATAACATTTTCCAATCTAATACACGCCACACTTCATTAGACGCTCCAGTACATGAAGCAGAAGACGTTGCAATGGGTGATTTATTAGAAGGTGGTTCTGACACTGATGAAGATGTGATGAAGGATTCTTTGAGAGAAGAAATCAAAAGAGTCTTAAAATCACTAAGTCCAAGAGAAGCAGAGATAGTAAATGCATATTTTGGTTTGGATGGCGAAAATGGGGTAACCATTGAGCAAATCGGTATCAAATATGATCTAACTAAAGAACGTATAAGACAAATCAAAGAGCGTGCCATTAAACGTCTTCAAAAAGCGAGATATAGCAATGCGTTGAAAGCTTATTTGGGCTAATTTAAAATTAACAATATCATAAAAGCCCCAACAATCTTTCAGATTTGTCGGGGCTTTTTTTTAAAAATACGACTATGGAAACAGAAAAAGTAGACATCCTTATTATTGGATCAGGACCAGCAGGGTATACTGCTGCAATTTATGCTGCAAGAGCAAATATGAAACCATTATTGTATCAAGGTATACAACCAGGTGGACAATTGACTATAACTACAGAAGTGGAGAATTACCCTGGATTTCCAGAAGGTATTCAAGGCCCTGAAATGATGGTTAATTTTGAGAAGCAAGCTGCAAGAATGGGAACAGATATTCGTTATGGATTAGCAACTAAAGTAGATTTTAGTGGTTACCCTCATAAGGTTTGGATAGATGATGAAAAAATTATTGAAGCTGGTGCGGTGATTATATCTACAGGAGCAAGTGCAAAATGGTTAGGGATACCAAGTGAGGAAAGACTAAATGGATTTGGAGTGAGTGCTTGTGCAGTTTGTGACGGATTCTTTTTTAAAGGAAAAGACGTTGCAATTGTTGGTGCAGGAGATACAGCAGCAGAAGAAGCACATTATCTATCTAAAATGTGTACTACAGTGCACATGATTGTTAGAAAAGATCAAATGCGTGCAAGTAAAGTAATGCAGGATAGAGTATTGAATACGCCAAATATCATTGTACATTTTAATTCAGAAACGGACGAAATTTTAGGAGATAAGAAAGTAGAAGGGGTTCGTATCAAAAACAACAAAACAAACACAATGGAAGAAATTCCAGTTAGTGCTTTCTTTGTTGCAATTGGTCATACGCCTAATAGTGCCATTTTTAAAGACTATTTAAAGATGGATGAGACAGGTTATATCTTAACTGAACCTGGCACAACTAAAACAAATATCGAAGGTGTTTTTGCTGCAGGAGATGTTCAAGATAAGAACTATCGTCAAGCGGTTACAGCTGCTGGTAGTGGTTGTATGGCAGCATTGGACGCAGAACGTTTTTTAACAGCAAAAGGACACTAGTGATTCACTAGATAAGCCTTATTTACCTTTTTTAGTATGCACATTTACTTAAATGATTTAAAGTTCAACGGTTTTCATGGGGTTTACGCCGCAGAGAAAAAAATCGGAAACACATTTAAAGTAGATGTGCATATTCAGTTTACACCTAGTACCAACATCATTGAACATTTAGATCAAACTATCGATTATGTTCAAGTGTATCAACTGATAAGTAAAAGGATGCTTATTCCAACCCCATTATTAGAAACATTGGTTGCAAATATTGCAGATCAGATTCTTGCAGAACATCCTATCGCAGAAAAAGTATTTGTAAAATTAACCAAAGAACAATTGGCTATTCCTTTTTTCGAGGGAACTACTTCTGTATCTATAGAAAGACATAGAGCCTAAATCTTGGTTCATCTAAATCTTTTTACCTTTCCAACGCATTGTTCTTATATATAAATAAGAGGGGATGAGTAAGCTTAACCAATAAATTACTTCGCTAAACCAGCCGTAAGTTATAGGAAGTTGATAATATTCCAGTACTAAATAATTATAGACAACATAAATTATAATGGCTATAAACTCAATCAATAGTGTCACTTTTGATTGGCCAGTTCCTGTTACAGCACTTAACCATACTGTGGATGCAGACATAATTAAAAGGGCGAATGAAACAATCCTTAACACAGGAATGGCTTCTGCCAAGAAATCATCTCCCTGTCCATAAATAGATAAAAATTGTGCTGCAAATACATTAATTAATATTCCGGCTATTACTGCAAATCCAAAACTCCATTTCATGATTTTATGGATCAATTCAACCACTTTTTCTTGCAAGTTTTGACCAATAATATTACTTACCATTGTTGTTGCGGTTGCAGCAAAAGCCCAAGTAAAGCATCCAAAAAAGCCAAAAATATTCCTCATCGCATTAGACACAGCAAGTGACTGCTCTCCTCTGTGTTCTATTAGTATATAAAAGAACTCCCAGCTTATAATACTGATCATGTATTGCATCATCAATGGCGAAGATTGAACGAGAATAAGTTTAACATAATCTAACTTGAGTTCAAATTTTGTAAACAAGTCAAATCTTGCACCAATTTTTTGGTAGTGTATCACTAGATAAATAACTAACAATCCCATTATTTCTGCAATGATAGATGCATAAGCGGCACCATTTAAACCCATGGCGGTAAAACCAAAATGCCCAAAGATCAAACTGTAATCAAAAAAGATATTAAAAATTGCTTCTGTTGCTGTACCAATGATTAAGAATTTACTTTGGTTCGTTCCTACTAAAAGCGCGTTGCGCATCTGGTAAATAAAAAGAAACGGGATACCCCAAATACGTATTTTCAGAAATTCAATGATGGTATTAGCCCTGTTGTGGTCATGTAAAAGGGCATGAAAGATGCTTGGCGCAACCCAATAGGTGAAACTTATTCCTATAACCGAAAGGAATAATGAAATAATAACACCCTGTGTAAAAAGGACGCCAATTTCGTCAATTCGGTTCTCCCCAGCTCTCCTAGAGATGAGTGCCTGAAGTCCATTATTTAGCCCTTGACCCATGACCCCAAAAATCAAATAGTACACTCCGGTTATTCCCCCAATGGCCAATGCTTGTTTGCTTAGCGCTCCAAGAAAGATATTATTAATAATGAAGTTAAACTGAGGTACGAGGATGGCCAATGCAATGGGCACAGATATGGTCAATATTTGTTTACTGCTAATATTTACCTGTAAAGATGGGGTCGATGCTGCTTGGCTCATAGAAATGCAAATCTACTATTAGTTTTAGCAATGTACTGCCTCTTTTTTTTGTATCATTGCAGAAGAAATTCACTATGGCAAAGAAAAAAATTGGCATTTACGGAGTACAAGAAAGTACAGCAAATAATAAGGTAGAAGATCTTTACCTTATTGTGGACGAGCAATCTATTTGTTTTGTTGTAAAGAACCATACCAATAGTCAGCCTATTGCTTTTGAATTTTTTGAAAATACCCCCGACCAAAATGGGTGGAATCAGCTACTAGGTTATTTGCAGAACAACTCTAAATTGATGCAATCAATTTATAGACAAGTCCACTTTGTAATGAATACAAAAAGGACTTTGTTGACTAAAAAAATGCAAGATGCTGGAAACAGTTTTTACAACGATGAATTTAACTTAGTATTTGGGAATAAATTAGAAGAAGAGTTGCAAGTTCAAGAAATTGAAGCCGGTAAAGTACTTGTTTATAGTGTTCCAGATGCTTTAAGTATTTTACTAACCAGGGCTTTCCCTACAGGTAAATGGTCAAATTATATAAGTAGTTTCATTGCTGCTAATAATGAAGATGGTGTTTATCTGTCTCTTTTTGATGAATATTATATTGTCTTAATAATCCATGATGGGAAAACCCATTTCCTAAATTATTATAACAAAACTAGTAAGGATCAAAATAAATTCCAGGTATTGAACGCGGTTACTCAGTCTGGAAACACACCCAATGACTGTAATTTAAATGTGATAGGATATAGTGCAGATAGAGATCAATGGATACAAGAGTTGTCTAGTTATTTTGCCAATGCACATATACAGCATGCTCCTGACTTGGGCATAGGGTCTACTTTAAATAGTGAATACCCTAACCATGGTTATGCGTCTTATTTTATTTTTTAAGAAAAGCTAATGAGAATTATTTCAGGTAAATATGGTGGTAGACGAATTCATCCTCCAACCAATATGCCCCATACAAGGCCCACAACTGATATTGCAAAAGAAGGCTTATTTAATATTTTACAAAATAGAGTGGCGTTAGACGGCGCTATCACTTTAGACCTATTTGGAGGGACAGGATGTATCAGTTACGAATTAGCATCCAGAGGCGCTGAGCAATTAACCATTATCGAAAAGGATAAAATAATGCTCGATTTCATTAAAAAAAATGTTGATTTTTTGAAGATAGAAAACGCCACAATTATACAGATGGATGTTTTTCAGTTTTTAGCCACATGTAATCAGCAATATGATATTATCTTCGCTGGACCTCCTTATGCATTGAATACCATTGATGATTTACCAAGGATCATTGTAGAAAAGAAATTAATAAGTCCAGAGGGGTATTTTATTTTAGAACATACGCCACGTAATGATTATAAGGATTTTAAAGGGTATAGCTTCCAAAGAAATTATGGAGCCACCATCTTTAGTTTTTTTGAATGTAATTAATGCATTGAATGGAAATAAGTAAAGCCGAAGCGCGTAAAATATTAGCACAAAAAAGAGCTGCATTAACCGATTCGGAGTGTATGAAAATGGATGATTTATTGCTTATTCAATTGCAAAGGATAGACTGGTCAACTACGGAAGTGCTTGCAAGTTTTTATCCGTTAGCACACAAAAATGAGCCCAATACCTTGTTGTTTGAGAAGTACATTAAAACGCTTTATCCTTTTATTCGATTTTGTTATCCAATTGTTCAAACCGAACAAAATACCATGGATTTTTATTTCGAAACCGATACCCTGCAATTGAATGCTTATGGGATACAAGAACCCTTGCCATTTAATAGGGTAGACCCCCTAATAATCGATACAATGTTACTTCCATTATTAGGGTTTGACCAAAAAGGACATCGTGTCGGATTTGGCAAAGGATACTATGACAGGTATTTAGCAAAAGCGGACACTGACCTACTTAAAATTGGTGTTTCTTACTTTGAACCAATGGACAATTTCACTGATACCAACGAATTTGACGTACCTTTGTCATGTTGTATCACGCCGTGGAATACCTATGAATTTGAATAATCTTTTTTTAAAATCCTTTAGAGTACTATTGTTACCATTCGCCATTTTATATGGTTGGATAGTCTTTGTACGTAATTGGATGTATGCCAAAAGATACCTTACATCAGTTCATTTTAACCTTCCAATAATTTGCGTTGGAAATCTTTCTTTAGGAGGAACAGGTAAGTCGCCGATGGTAGAACATTTGTTATCTATCTTATCCAATGAATATAAAACAGCTACTTTAAGCAGGGGGTACAAGCGTAAAACAAAAGGATATGCCTTAGCAAATGCACAAACAACTGCTTTGGAAATTGGTGACGAGCCCATGCAGTTTCATTTAAAATTTCCAAATGTAGGCGTAGCAGTTGGTGAACGTAGAATCGAAGCAATTCCTCAACTCATTCAGGATATACCAGACCTTCAGGCAGTTATTTTAGATGACGCATTTCAGCATCGAGAGATAGAGGCACCTTTTAATATTTTGTTAACTGAATACGACAACCTTTACTGTGATGACTTCTTTTTTCCAACTGGGGATTTAAGAGATGAACGCAGGTCAGCTAAACGTGCCAATATTATTGTGGTAACAAAATGTCCTTTGGATATGACAGAGGAAGACAGAGCAGAAGTTTTAGAACGAATTTATCCAGAACAGCATCAATCTGTTTTCTTTACAGCCATTGCTTATGAAACACCTTATCATATATATAACCCCACAGACCAATGGGTGTTAACTATGCGTGATGAGGTATTATTGGTATGCGGTATTGCTAACCCCATTCCTTTAAAAAATTATTTACACGAACACACACACACTTATTATCAATTAAGTTACAGCGACCATCATATTTTTTCGATTGAAGATTTAAATGAGATACGCAATAAATTTGAACAGATTAATGCAAAGAGTAAGTTAATTCTTACCACGGAGAAAGATGCTGTAAGACTGGTTAAATACACCAATGAATTAAATAATATTCCTTTGTATGTACTTCCAATCAAACCGTTCTTTCTATTTAATCAAGCAACTGAATTTAATCAATTGGTCATTGATTTTGTAGCACAATATCATCAACAAACAAATGAACAGTAAAAAAGACAAGAAGAAGTCAAAAACAACTACAAAACAAACTCATTTAACGACAACGTATAAAGGAGTATTAGACATAGCTAAATCAGGTATGGGTTTTATTATCGTACAAGGTTTAGAACAAGATATTTTAGTATTTCCAACTGATTTTAATACAGCGCTTAAAGGAGACGAAGTGCGCGTTAAAATTACCAAAATAAGACAAGGGTCTGGAAAGAAGGAAGGTAAAGTAGTAGAGATAGTTAAAAGGAAACAAGTTTCTTTTTCAGGTACCATGCAGATTATGCAACACCATGCATTCTTTTTACCTAACACCATCCACCCAATGCCAGATATCTATATCCCAATGGATAAATTGAAAGGAGCAAAGACAGGGGATAAGGCGATTGTACAATTAACTAAATGGGACAACCCCAATAAAAAACCAGAAGGAGAGGTATTAGAGATATTCACTCCAGAGAAAGAGAACGATATGGCCATGAAGTCAATTGTGGCTGAATCTGGATTCCCGTTGGTATTTGATGGTGAAGTATTGGCATTTGCTAAAACATTATCAGATAAAATTTCTCCAGAAGAAATCGCAAAACGAAAAGACTATAGAGATGTGTTGACATTTACGATAGATCCTGTGGATGCAAAAGATTTTGATGATGCGATATCATTCCAACACTTAACCAATGGACATATCGAAATAGGAGTACATATTGCGGATGTAAGTCATTTTGTACAACCTGGTACTGCAGTAGACAAAGCAGCATTTGAAAGAGCTACATCTGTATACCTTCCTGATCGTGTGTATCCAATGTTGCCAGAAAGAATCTCCAATGAATTGTGTTCTTTAAGACCTAAAGAAGAGAAATTAACTTTCTCTGCAACTTTTGAAGTAGATGATGCTGGTAGGATTGTTCATACTTGGTATGGCAAAACGGTTATCTTTTCTGATCGCCGATTTACTTACGAGGATGTACAAGAAATTATAGAAACTAAAGAAGGGGATCACAAAGAAGAAATTTTGTGGTTACATGAGTACACGCAAAATTTGAGAAAAAAGCGATTCGAAAATGGGGCTATTAATTTCTCTTCTCAAGAAGTCCGTTTTACTTTAGATGCAACAGGAAAGCCGATTGGTATTACTGTGAAAGAAAGTAAAGCTTCGCATCAGTTAATTGAAGAATTGATGTTAAAAGCAAATCAGTTGATTGCAGAAAAAATGGGCAATATAAAAGTGAAGAAAGAGCCTATTCCTTTCCCATATCGTGTGCATGACCAACCTAATGAAGATAAATTAAGTCCATTTGTGGTGTTTGCAAAAAAACATGGGTATCCTTTTAATATCGATTCTCCAGAACATATTGCACATAGCTTTAACAACCTAATGTTGGCTTCAAAAGGCAAACCTGAGCAACATGTATTAGAGCAATTAGGGATTCGTACAATGGCAAAAGCAGTTTACACGACCAACAATATTGGCCACTATGGATTGGGCTTTGAGCATTATTGTCATTTCACTTCTCCAATCCGTCGTTATCCCGATGTATTGGTTCACAGAATTGTACAAAGTGTCTTAATGGGTAATGCCATGAACGACGAAGGTTTAGAAGAAAAATGTGTTCATTGTAGTATGCGTGAAAGAGCTGCAATGGAAGCAGAGCGCGCTGCTAATAAATACAAACAAGTTGAATTCATGCGTGATTATTTGGGACATAGTTTCGAAGGCATCATCAGTGGCGTATCTAGTTTCGGCTTCTTTGTGGAAACGGTGGAGCACAAGTGTGAAGGCTTAGTAAGCATCACAAGTTTATCCAAATTTGATGACTTTAGATTGTTAGAGTCTGACTACGCATTAGTTGGTTCAAGGTCAGGTCGTAAATTCAATATGGGTGATAAAGTGATCGTAAAAGTGGTAGCTGCTAACTTAGATAAACGCCAATTAGATTTCGAATGGGAAATCAATGGAATGTTGAATAAATAGATTTAGTAGGTGGTTAATGTTTCTTGGAAAACAATTCCTTCCTGCGCTAAGCTTTTCAAAATCGGTTGATAGATTCTAGCATCAATTGGAATATGTAAACCAGTCATCTTAATTTCTCCTTTTAAATAAGCACATACACCCATGGCTAAAGGCAAACCCACTGTCTTGGCCATGGCGGTATGAATGGCGTCTTCTCCCGTTAATACCATGCTGCTATCTATTTTAAATGATCGATTTCCAATACTATATTCGATCTCATGTAACATCACTACTAAATCTTTGTCTGTATCTGCCAATTTCCATTTTCCTTCTAAAAGCCACTGTAATATGGTGGCATTGGAATTATACTGCGCAGGGATTAAGGTGTTTTCATACAAACCTATAAATGCTAATTGTTCTTTTATTTTTGTGTCTTCGTTATATTTTGCAAGTAAATCAGTTAATCCTTTTTGATGTACATGTGCTGCAAACCATTTTTGTACTGTTGTATTTGGATCAAGCTCGATTAAATTTTCATCTGTTAATTGTAATTGCACAATAGCATTCCAGCCAGAACAAAATGCTGGATAGCGAAGGGTAGTGCGTACAAAATCTTTAACGCCATGCAAATGGTAAGTGTCAATATAGGATAAGGAATTTCTGTTTGGATAATAAGCCAAAGGGCCTACTCCTGTTATATCCACTATGGGTGTTTGATTAAAAATCTGGTCATAATCTTTGGAAATTGTAGCTCCATTTTCCATATAGATTGCACCTGCTTTTCCGGCTAAAATGATGTTTTTTGGATTCCAACTGATCTTATAATGCCATGGATTGTCATCACTTTCTGGTGCAACCAATCCGCCACAATGCGATTTAAAGCTAGTAATTTTGCCTCCTTTTGAATGAATCTCATCTATGATAGCCATGGCGCTCATATGGTCTATTCCGGGATCTAAACCCATTTCACAGAGGAATAAAAGTTGTTTCGATTCAATTTCCGCAGCGATGGATCGCATATTCTCGTCTACATAGGATGCAGTAAACAATGGTTTCTCGTATTGTAAACAGTCTTTAGCAACTAAAAAGTGAAGCTGAGCGGGTAGCATAGAAACAACAATACTGGCTTTTTGAACCAAATTTTGACGTGCTATTTCGTTTTCGATATCGATACCTATGGCAGTTCCATTGGGTGCATTATTCCACTTATTTTTAGCTGTTTCAACATCCCCATCAGCTAGTAGGATATACCAGTCGTTTTCGACCGCTTTTTTTTGTAAATATTGGATCAAAACAGTGGCAGATTTACCTGCTCCAATAATGAGGATAGTAGGACCCATTTTTGAATGTATAAGTGGTTATAAATGTATGGGTTAAAGTTAGGATTTATTACCAAAAACTGTGGATAAA
Organism: uncultured Sediminibacterium sp.; assembly: GCA_964486665.1. Classification (GTDB taxonomy): domain Bacteria; phylum Bacteroidota; class Bacteroidia; order Chitinophagales; family Chitinophagaceae; genus Sediminibacterium. Next base: position 1,621 of record CAZAOF010000038.1, on the reverse strand, counting down.
ATTGTGTAAATTAATACTGATTTTCAGCATAAAAAGGGCTCAAAAAGTTATCTTCGTAATCGTACGTATTCAATGTCTTTTTTGGCATTGAAAATTGACTATAAGAAACAACTATTATGGAAGAAAATTTTGGTGAAAATTTAGGTCTTGAGCAAACTCAAGACAATGATCGTGTGATTAGAGTGAATATTGAGGAGCAGATGAAGACCTCTTACATTGACTACTCCATGTCTGTTATTGTTGGTCGTGCTTTGCCCGATGTGCGTGATGGTTTTAAGCCAGTTCACCGTCGTGTATTGTTTGCGATGCATGAATTAGGAAACAATAGCAATAAACCTTATAAAAAATCTGCGCGTATTGTCGGTGAAGTGATGGGTAAATTTCACCCCCATGGTGACACGGCGATTTATGACACTTTAGTGCGTATGGCACAGGAGTGGACGATGCGTTATAGATTGGTAGACGGACAGGGTAACTTTGGTAACCAAGATGGTGATCCACCAGCAGCTATGCGTTATACCGAAGCACGTTTGCAAAAGATTTCTGAAGCCATGTTGGACGATTTGGAGAAAGATACAGTTGACTATCAATTGAACTTTGATGATAGCTTATCTGAGCCAAGCGTACTTCCTACAAGGATTCCTCAGCTTTTAGTCAATGGATCTTCTGGTATTGCGGTAGGTATGGCGACGAATATGTTGCCTCATAACTTGAATGAAGTAGTAGATGGATGTATTGCTTATATCAACAATAAAGACATCACGATAGAAGAGTTAATCACGATTGTGAAAGCGCCCGATTTTCCTACAGGTGGAGTGATCTACGGAATGGAAGGGGTGAAGCAAGGTTTGATGACAGGTCGTGGTCGTGTGGTTTTGCGTGGAAAATGCAATGTAGAAACCAAAGCCAACGGTCGTGAAATGATTGTGATTAACGAAATTCCTTATCAAGTGAATCGTGATCACCTTACAGATCGTATTGGTCAGTTAGTAGTGGATAAAGTTGTTGAAGGGATTACACACGTTAACAACGAAAGTAATAAAAGAGAGGGAACACGTATTGTTATTGAATTACGTAAGGATGCAGTAGCACAAGTAATCATCAATCAATTATTCAAATACACAGAACTTCAAACAAGTTATGGTATCAATAATGTGGCATTGGTGAAAGGCCGACCTAGAATTTTGAACCTAAGAGATTTAATTTTAGAGTTCGTTGATTTTAGAATGGAAGTGGTGATTCGTCGTGCTAAATTTGAATTAAGAAAAGCCGAAGAGCGTGCACATATTTTAGAAGGTTATTTAATTGCTTTAGATCATTTGGACGAAGTGATTCGTTTAATTAGAAACTCAGCAAATCCAGAAGCGGCAAAAGAATCTTTAATCAGTGCTGGATGGGGTATTTCTGACATCCAAGCGAAAGCAATTTTAGAATTAAGATTGCAACGTTTAACAGGCATGGAGCGTGAGAAAATTAAAGAAGAATTTGATCAATTGATGAAATTGATTGCTTCATTAAAAGAATTATTAGGTAGCGAACATTTACGTTTTGAACTCATCAAAACTGAATTATTAGAAGTGAAAGAAAAGTTTGGTGACGAGCGTAAATCAGAGATTCAATA
>CAZAOF010000037.1:0-13149 GCA_964486665.1 uncultured Sediminibacterium sp. | reverse complement strand
TGTACCTGTTTTACACTATTATACTTTAGGAAAGCCTAAGGTCATTAGGGACGTTGTTTCGGCTGTGTTTTAAAGCTTATTTTTTTTGCTGTGCTTGTAAAAAATCATGGAACTGATCTACTGTTAAATTCTTGGCAATGATCTTTTTGTCTTTATCTAACAAATAAAAAGTAGGTGTTTTAAAAACATCGTAAAGTTGTCTGATCGTAGTTGCTTTACCCGCACTTATTTCTGCATTCAGCGCAGCTTCAGTTTGGTATACATGTGACCAGCCCGCATCAAAATGTTGCTCAGTTACAAATTGTTTCCAAGCCGCTACCTCTTTAAAATTTGTATTCACTCCAATGACCTGAACGCCAAGCTGCTTCCAATTTTTTGTATAAAAAGAATCTACTCTTGGCATTTCTACTTTACAATGTCCACAAGTAGGATCCCAAAAAGCGATAAAGGTATACTTGGCATTTTGTGCGTACAGTGAAAAAGCCTTATTATCTATTGTGTTCAAATTCAATGGTGGCGCAGCATTGCCAATGACGTTAGCCATGATACTATAAGCACGTTCGGTGATGGCTTTTTTTGATTCATTGTTTAACAATACGGTATCGCCTTTGCTAAAAAAGTTTTGAAACAGGTGCAAGAAAACCTTGTCCTGTCCCATAAATTCTGGACTAATATATTTATTGGTGAATTTAAAAAGCAAGAATGGATAGATTTCTTTTCCTGTTTTAGCAACCGTTAACATATACTGCACTTCGTCAATAATTGAGTCGGGTTCTCTTGATACATAGTTTTTAAAATACTCGTCAAGCTTGGCTTCAAAGAAGGGTGTTCTCAATAATCGATTGTCATTGAACACTACATTGTCCCAAAAATGATTCTTAACAAAATAAAATGGATAGGTAGAATCCGCTTTACCATTAACGACCGGGATTGCAGGTGCTTCTGGTCTTTGTAATACGTCTAAGAAAAAACGCATCATTGAGTTGGGCTCCTTCGTAATAATTGTTTGTCTTTCTTGTTTAAAACTTGAATCAATGCGCTTTAATGCCGTGATGAAATAAGCAGAATCAGACGCAGTTGTGGCCTTTGCAAATCCTTGCTCTAGTTGGTTTTTTTGCATACCAAGCTGATTCATTTTTTTTGAATAAGCGCTAAAAATATCATTTTCTTTTGATCCAATAATTTTATACGCTGCTAGAGCAAGTGTATCTGCAATAATTTTAAATTGCTGACCCTCGTCTATTAAAAATTCAAAAAGAATGTTATAAGTGGGTGATACAATAAAATAAATCCCTGGCGTTAGCTTATCCTTCCCTTTAAAAAATCCAGTACTTTGTTCGTTCAGTATAGTAGAGTCGGCCAATATCCTACTTTGCCCGTAGTTGGTACCCAGGTAAATTTTAGTGTTTTTATAGGGATGGAGTGTTATTTCAATATTTCGTCCAGCCACTTGACTTTTCGCCACAGGCTTGGCGATAGACTTATTCGTTTGCGTTTGTTTTTTGACAACTTGCGCTTGCAGACTTGGGGCTGACAATAGGACTAAACTAAAAAAGAAGCAGGCAATATTTTTTTGAAACATATAGTAAGGTTAAGGGACAAATTAGGTACGTAAAAGTAAAAAATAAAAAACACAATTCGGTTTAATTTAACTCCGAGGAATGGTATAATCTAGTAGCTGGATTGTACCTTTGTTTACGTGAGAAAACCAAAACAAGTTATAATCTTAGAAAAGGTCCTGATTGAGGACTACGCAGCAGAGGGCAAGTCCCTGGCAAGAGTAGACGGAAAAGTGATTTTTGTAGAAGGCGCTGTTCCGGGAGATGTGGTGGATATCCAGTTACAAAAAAACAAAACGGATTGGGCAGAGGGCTTTGCAAAAAAATTTCATAGCTATTCAGAAAATAGGGTGAAGCCGTTTTGCAGTCACTTCGGCGTATGCGGAGGTTGTCAATGGCAGATGCTGCCTTATGCACAACAGCTCGTTTACAAGCAAAAACAAGTGGTGGATAATTTAACAAGGATTGCTAAGGTTCCTTTACCAACTATCCCTGCCATCTTAGGTGCAAAACAAACAGAAGGATATAGGAATAAAGTAGAATACACTTTTGCAACAGAGATGTATATGTCATTTGAAGCATTCAGGGAGATGAAAGCCTCTGGGGTAGAACCTGTAAAAACTCCTGGCGATGGCGGTTTTCATGCAAGAGGATTTTTCGAAAAAATTGTACCTATTGACACTTGTTATTTGCAAGAAGAGCCAACAAATTTAATCAGAAAAGCGGTGGTTCAATTTGCAATAGACAACGAAATGCCTTTTTACAATATCAAACAACATCAAGGATGGCTTAGGAATATGTTTGTAAGAAATACCACTAAGGGCGAGTGGATGATCAATTTAGTTTTAGGATATGATGCAAAGGAAAAGAGAATTGAATTATTAGATGCTCTTTTGAAACAATTTCCTCAGATCACTACCTTGTTGTATACGATCAACACAAAGCGCAATGATAGTATGCAGGACTTAGAGCCACAAGTATACTATGGTAATGGTTATATCACAGAACAATTAGAAAAGTTTGAGTTTAAAATAAGTCCAAAATCATTTTTTCAAACCAATTCAAAGCAAGCCGAAGTTTTATATCAAGTTACCAGAGACTTTGCCGAACTAACCGGTAAAGAAGTGGTCTATGATTTGTATTGTGGTACAGGAAGCATTGGTATTTTTTGTAGCGAAAAAGCTAAAAAAATAATTGGTGTTGAGTTTGTAGCAGAAGCTATTGAAGATGCAAAATTAAACGCAGCGCTAAACGGAATCACTGATGCAGCCTTCTTTGCTGGGGATGTAATCCATGTTTGTGATGATCACTTTTTTGAGACACACGGCAAGCCAGATGTAATTATCACTGACCCTCCAAGAGCGGGCATGCATGAAAAATTAATACAAAAATTGTTAGACATGGAGGCGCCAACTATTGTGTATGTGAGCTGTAATCCAGCTACACAGGCAAGAGACCTTGCGTTGCTTCATACCAAGTATACGGTAACCAAAATACAACCAGTAGATATGTTCCCCCACACGTTGCATATTGAAAACGTGGTTCAATTAAAAAGAACAGACTTACTAAACGCATAATTTATGAGAGAATTTAGGCCCACAAGATTTGAGATTTTACCAACCATTATCAAAAACTTAATCATTATTAATGCATTGATGTTTTTGGCACAAAACACTTTTGCGGGTCCAACAAGTGTTTTCTCGGTAGAAGATTATTTTGCTTTACATGCTTGGCAAAGTAGTTTATTTAAGCCATGGCAAATGGTAACACATATGTTTTTACATGGAGACTTTGGACATATATTAGGCAATATGTTTGCGCTATGGATGTTTGGTTCCATCTTAGAGAATGTATGGGGGCCAAAGCGTTTTTTATTATTTTATATTCTGTGTGGTGTTGGTGCATCGGTGATTCATTTGTTAATTCTTTCTTATGAGTTTGTTCCCATGGCTGCAGATTTATTGCAACTAAGTCAGTTAAGCGTATCGGGCTCTCCTGCTTTTAACGACGCGGTAATGGCTTATACTAAATCACATAACATTCCCTTGACAAGAATATTAGGCGACAATAACGTGAGTTTAGCTACTCCGGGTATTCGTTCCGAGATCATGGAACTCTTGACCACTTATTATAATAAGACGGTCAATACGGCCACACTAGGCGCAAGTGGAGCAGTGTTTGGCATCCTAATGGCTTTTGTGTATTTATTTCCTAATACCTATATCTACATTTATTTTCTTTTCCCTATCAAGGCAAAGTGGTTAGGACTATTGTATTTTTCTTATGAATTATTTTTTGCGGTGCGCAATACGGCGGGAGACAATGTGGCAAGATGGGCACATGTGGGTGGCGCAATCGTTGGTTTTGTGCTCGTATATATTTGGAATAAAAAACAACGCTAATCATGCAGTTAACAGAAAACAAAAGGCCTTTATTGGGTGCAGACAACAATGCACTAGTGGCGCTTCTATCGGTAAACCTGATGATTGCCGTTACCTATGGCATGACAAGAATGGTCTATTATTTAGAAGGTTTTCCAATGGCACAATTTTATGACGAAGTGGTACATCATTTTATGCTATCACCTTATTATCAAGAAGCGTTAGAAAAACCTTGGACATTTTTTATCTATAATTGGTCACATGATCAATTTTGGACCCTATGTGGCAATATGATTTGGCTAACCGTATTTGGTTTAATACTACAAAATCAAGGAGCGAATAAACACCTGTTTCCAATTTATCTTTACAGTGGTATCATGGGGGCTATTGCGTTTATTGGGATGGGTGCGGGCATTTCTTTTATGGGCGCAGAGTTGAGTATCATGGCGCTAGCATCTGCGGCGCTTAGTGTAGGGCCTAGCTACAGACTAGTAGTCAGTGGAACTAGTATGCCGCCTGTTTGGATCTTTTTTGTGGTGTATTTTGTGATACAAATTGCGACACATCTTTCGGGCACGCCGGTTTTCTTTTTCACATTAAGTGTAGGTGGTTTTGTTGGCGTATTGTATATGTACCTATTAAAAAAGCAGGTTGATTTAGGTAAATGGATGCACCAGTTGGTTCATATTTTTAATGGCTTTATGGCGCCTAAATCTTAAATAGTCAAAAGGATTTTAACTTGAATAATGCAGCATGGCAAAAAAATCACGCATAAGAGTATTTGGGAAGGGTTTGTTTTTATGGACAAACTTATTCATTAGCTTATTGCTATTGTACCCTCAGTTTTTTATGCCTGTACAATGGATCTGGATCAATGGTTTTCTAAGTCTGCTTGCCCCGTATTTAGTTGTTTTACAAGTTTTGTTTTTCTTTATTTGGCTTATAGCTAAACCCCTGTTCTCATTGATTTCTGTGGGAACTTTGCTTGCAGCAACACCCACTATATTGGTTTTGTTTGCTTGGCATCCAGGCACACCGTTCTCTCAAAAAAAGAAGGATAATAGTTTACGTATTACTAGTTTCAACGTAAAAGAATTTAATGGGAATATGCCACAACCCATTGGGCACAAGCTAAGGACAGAAGACATTTCTTCAGCAATACAAAAATGGGATCCAGATATTATTTGTATGCAAGAATACAATACCAAAGAGCTTAAAGGTGATATAGCTAATCACGCAACTTATTTTGATAAAAAATATCCTTATTCCTTTTTTTCAAAAGACCATCAAATTAATGATGCAAAATATTTTGCAGGTTGTATCATTTATTCCAAATACAAAATAATATACGCCGAAAGGATACCCTATACCAATCAAGAAAGTTTAATTTATGTAGACCTGTTAAAAGGAGATGACACCATCAGGGTCTACACAACGCACTTGGCTTCCTTTAAATTTAAACAACTTGATTTTGAAGCTATTGATGACGCCACGGATGCAGACAGGGACGCGATAAAGGCTAAGTATGGCGTGATGCGCAAGATGAAAAAAGCATTCATGGTCCGTGCAATACAAGCAGAGACCATTAAGGACCAATTAGCTAAAAGTCCTTATCCAACCATAATTACAGGAGACTTTAATGATGTCCCTAGCTCTTATACTTACAAACAAATTAAGGGCGATATGCAAGATGCGTTTCTGGCAAAAGGCTTTGGGATTGGTGCTACTTACATGAACCTCTCGCCTACCTTACGAATTGACTATATCCTAGCAGACAAGCGATGGTTGGTAAAGGGCTGGGAGTCGGTGGACGAGAACCTGAGCGACCACCATATGATTATGGCCGACCTCCAGTTGATCAAATAAATAGGCCTTGCTATTTTTATAGTGAATTAACTACTTGGATCCCTTCAAAACCCTGCTGATTCGGTAAAATAAAATTATCTTTGTGGTCTACTATGCCACTTAAAATATACAACTCGCTTACAAGACAAAAGGAAGTTTTCGAACCCATCAATGCACCCTATGTGGGCATGTATGTTTGTGGGCCAACCGTAAGCGGAGAAAGTCATTTGGGTCATGCTAGGCCTTTTATCACTTTTGATGTGGTCTATCGATATCTTTTGCACAAGGGATACAAAGTTCGTTATGTAAGAAATATAACAGATGCGGGGCATTTTGAAGAAGAGGGAAAAGTAGCGGAAGATAAAATTGCAACTAAAGCAATTCTAGAAAAACTAGAACCCATGGAGCTGGTTCAAAAGTATACCAACCTGTACCATTGGGCGATGACGCAGTTCAATAATTTACCGCCAAGCATAGAGCCTACTGCAACAGGACATATCGTTGAGCAGATAGAAATGATTAAAAAAATCTTGGCTGACGGATATGCGTATGAGTCTAATGGCTCTGTTTATTTTGATGTGGTGAAATACAATGATGATTATTCAAAAAAGAATCAACCCTATGGTATTTTAAGTGGACGTAATATAGAGGAGCAGTTAGATACTACTAGAGAATTGGAAAACCAAGAGGAGAAAAAAAATAAAGTTGACTTTGCTTTATGGAAAAAAGCGCCGATCGAACATATCATGCGCTGGCAAAGCCCATGGGGAGAAGGTTTCCCGGGATGGCATATTGAGTGTTCTGCAATGGCAACAAAATATTTAGGCAAACAATTTGATATACATGGTGGTGGAATGGACTTACAATTTCCTCACCACGAGTGCGAGATTGCACAAAGTACGGTATGCAATCACCAAATGCCGGCACGTTATTGGATGCATAATAATATGATTACCATCAACGGTCGTAAGATGGGTAAGAGTTATAATAATGTCATTAAGTTGAGCGAATTGTTTGAGGGCAATCACGCCGAACTCACACAAGCTTATGCGCCAATGACCGTTAGGTTCTTTATTTTACAAAGTCAGTACCGAGGCACTTTGGATTTTAGCAATGAGGCTTTGCAAGCATCCGAAAAAGCATTGCGCAGATTGATGGAAGGATATGAGTGGTTGCAAGCGCAAAAATTTGGAGAGGATACGATATCTAAAGACGAAACATTAGCAACACAATTGACTACTTGGGTCAATGAATTAGAGACCTTTATGGACGACGATATCAATACGGCAAAAGTAGTTGCTAATTTATTTGAGATCCTTCCAAGCATTAATTCTTTAAAAGACAAACATATTACAGCTGACGCCGTATCTGGCGCTGTATGGACTTTTGTACAAAAGCAATTACATGTTTATGTAGAATCCATTTTGGGTCTTAAGGTAGACAAGGGTGCCAATCGTCAACAATTGAACGGTGTGATTGAATTGTTAATTGAAATCAGAAAACAAGCAAAAGCCAATAAAGACTTTGCTACTAGCGATAAAATCAGAAATCAATTAACGGCAATGGGGATTCAGTTAAAGGACGAAAAAGACGGATCTATGAGCTACAGTTTCTAGTCATCAGTTATTTTAGGAAAGTGTCAAATGAGCGGATCAATGATCGCAGTCGTCCTCGTGCGCATGATTATGCATTCTGCAACTATTGTGGTTGTTGATATGCGCAATGATGATAAAAAATGCAGCAGGAAATAATAAATACAATTCGGCGTCTCTAAAAATCATTCTGCAAAACATCAAACCAATACCAATACTAAATAAGATAATAGGTTTAAAGCTGTGATGGTGTTTTTTATAACCATGGTATAGAGAATAGGCGCCAATCGCAAAAGAAAGCAGGATCATCCCAAATTCAAATTTTGGATTATGTAAAACATTGATCCCTAGCAAGGGTAGGCTACTAAAAAATAGCGGCAATAAGGCACAGTGTATTGCACAGGCCAAAGAGGTCCCAATTCCAATAGCGTCCCAATTCCAGTTTTTAAACATACCACAAAGCTAAGCCAATACCCTGAAAATAATAGTAACTTTGTACCGCAATTAAAGCAAATCAAGATGTCAAAGAAATTCCTCACTTATCTAGTTTTTTTCGCTGTCCTACTTGCAGGATTTTATTATTTCTTATTTAGGGGAAACGATAATTGGAAAGTAAAAATGCCTGTGCTAAGCTATGTACAACCTTTTTCATTTACCAATCAGGATGGCAAAACAGTAACGGAAAGTAGTTTGCAGAACAAAATCACAGTGGTTGAGTATTTCTTTACCACCTGTAAGGGAATCTGCCCTAAGTTGAATAAGAACATGAAGGAGATTTATTTAGTATACAAGGACAACCCTGATTTTCAGATTTTATCCCATACCTGTAATCCAGAAACCGATTCGGTACCTGTTTTAAAACACTATGCTGATTCACTAGAAGTCAATACAGATAAGTGGATCTTTTTAACAGGCCGAAAAGACAGTTTATACCAAATGGCAAGAGGCTCTTATTTGCTAGATGATCCAAAAAATAATGTGGTTAAAATCGAAGATCAATTTATTCATACGCAGTTTTTTGCATTAGTAGATAGAACAGGGAAAGTGCGCGGAAAAATTTATGACGGATTAAAAACCTTAGAGGTAGAACAGCTTAAGGTAGATATAGGGCGCTTGATGAAAGAATAGTTGCATCAATGCAAAAGAATATTTACAGATAAAAACAATCGAATGATTTTTGTAACAGGTGCAACTGGTTTGGTAGGAACTCATTTAATACAGTCATTATTAGCAAAGGGAAAAAAAGTGCGTGCGCTGTATCGTCAAGCTATACCTGTGTTTGCGGGCGCAGACCAATGCGATTGGGTAAAGGGAGACATATTAGATCCAATTGGTTTAACCGATGCATTAGCTGGTGTTGACTATGTATATCATTGCGCTGCTATCGTTTCTTTTGCTCCAGGAGCAGCTGCTAAAATGTTACAGTCAAATGTGGATGGCACGGCCAATGTGGTGAATGCTTGTTTAGTTCAAAAAATCAAGAAGCTCATTTTCGTAAGCTCAGTAGCAGCATTAGGTAGAATAAGAGAAACCGAAGCAATCGACGAGACCATGAATTGGAGTCCTGAAACTAGTAATAGTGTATATGGGCAATCAAAATATTTAGCTGAACTCGAAGTGTGGAGAGCCATGGAAGAAGGACTTCCTATGGCCATTGTTAATCCTGTAATTATTTTGGGCGCAGGCGATTGGAACAATGGTTCATCGGGTATATTTAAATCTGCTTACAATGAATTTCCTTGGTATACAAAAGGAATGAGTGGTTTTGTGGATGTATTGGATGTAGTGGAGGCGATGCAATTGTTAATGGAAAGCAATATCACGGGACAACGTTTTGTATTAAGTGCAGAAAATCTTCCCTATCAAACCATCTTTAATCAAATTGCCAATGCATTTAACAAGCGTCCGCCATATAAAAAAGTAACTCCTTTTTTAGCGGGTATTGTTTGGAGACTAGAAGCGGTAAAAGGATTTATAACTGGCAAGGCCCCTTTGTTAACTAAAGAAACTGCTGCAACGGCTCAGGCAATAGTTAGATTTAACAATGAAAAATTCTTGAAAGCTTTTCCCGGTTTTCAATACAGACCGATTGAAAATACTATTGTAAGGGTGGCAAATGAATTAAAGCAAATCCATAAATTACCTTAGACATTCTTTGACGGACTTGGTGTATTTATATGCTTACTCTTCCATCATTTTTTTCCAAAGCGCTGGGATTCTTTTAATCCACACAAATTCCCTACGCTTTATGCTTGCATCTTCGGCAGGGAATCCCATATACACTTTATTGCCTTCAAGGGTATTGGTAACGCCCGACTGACCCAGTACCACCGCATTTTCTCCAATCGTTAATGTTTTACTTACGCCCACTTGGCCCCAAAGTGTTACACCGGCTTTAATTTTTACCCCACCAGCCACACCAACCTGAGCGGCGATTAAACAATTGGCTTCTAATTGTGTGTCATGTCCAATATGGACCATATTGTCTAGTTTGGAGCCCATGCCAATAATGGTATCACCGCTTACACCGCGATCGATGGTACAACCAGCCCCAATCTCGGCCTTATCTTCTATGATCACACGACCGCAGCTCGGCATTTTCACATACCAAGAAGGTCTATTTTTCTTGGTATTATAATAGAATGCGTCAGATCCTATTACGGTATTTGCTTGAATCACTACATGGTCACCAATAATCGTATCTGCTAAGATCGTTACACCAGGATGTAGGATACAATGGTCTCCAATTTGCACATTTGCACCAATAAAAACATTCGGCATCACCACACTATTGGCACCAATTTTTAAGTCAGAACTAATTGATTCTGTGCTGATTTTAAATGGCTTAAAATGGTTAACAAGTTTTGCATAAGCATCAAACGGCGCATCACAAAACAACAATGTTTTTCCTTCGGGCACTTCCACGTCTTTGCTGTTGATGAGGATACAAGTAGCTGCACTATTTAAACAAGTTGCATAATATTTTGGGTGATCTACAAATACAATATCACCAATTTCTACTTGATGAATTTCATTAATTCCTGTGATCAAAACTTGGTCATTACCAATAATTTCTGCGTTTGTAAAACTAGATAACCATTGTACCGAAACGGGTGCGGGAAGCTTCATATGTGTGTTTTTGAGCTAAATCAAAGGTAATGCGCCTTTTTTATAAAAAATATTTTTAAGTAAAATACTTCCCTTTTCGGCAGTAAAATTTAGGTAAAAAATGAAAAATAAAAACAACAATCAATTGAAAATAAATAAAATTACGAATCAATGAAAGCCTTTGTTTATAAGTGTTTCATCAATTGTTGTTTTTTTAAAAATCAAAATAACAACAAAATAAAACGATGTTTTTATTTATTTTTTTCACTAAAAAAGGACTTCGCCAAAAGGCCATTTGTGGATAACCCCGAAAAATTTGTTTACAATTTTTTTTGAATTCGAATAAAGTATATTTAATATTGTGAAGGGAATTCAATTCCCGTACTTACTAACCCATCTATATACGAGGTCCCACAACAGTGGGACTTTGTTTTTTCAGTCGTTCAATCAAGCATGTATTCATGGAGTATTTTTTAATTTATAAACCATTTCAAGTACTATCACAATTCACTTCGTCAGAGGGAAAATTATGTTTAAAGGACATCTTGCATGTACCGAATGACGTGTATCCAGTAGGCAGATTAGATTATGATAGCGAGGGTTTATTATTAATTACGAATGACAAAAGTATCAATCAGCAATTATTACATCCTATACACGCACATCGACGCACTTATTGGGTGCAAGTAGAAGGTGTCGTTACAGAAGACGCATTGATTCAATTAAGTAAGGGGGTATCTATAAATGTAGATGGAAAACAATACAAAACAAGTCCGGCAAAATTGGAAAAACTATCGGATAATCCAGCAGTGCCAGATCGAAATCCCCCTATTCGCTTCAGAAAAAACATCCCCACAAGTTGGGCGGCCATTCAAGTTACAGAGGGTAAGAACCGACAGGTTCGAAAAATGTTTGCACAAGTAGGTTTCCCTGTCCTAAGATTAATAAGGGCACAATTGGGAAAATACACCATTCAAGGGATGCAGCCAGGCGATTGCATTTCTTTAACCGCTGCTGAAGTTCAGGAAGGCTTCTTTCGCTAATTGACTGCTAAGTTTTACTTTTGCACTAATCCACAAAAATATCAATTGAATATAATGAGTCATTTATCAGAGCAGGAAATTATTAGAAGAGAAAAACTACAGGCTTTGGAAGCAGCGGGTATCGACCCCTATCCGGCCCCATTGTTCCCAGTAACCCATCTTTCACATGAAATAAAGGCAAACTTTACAGAGGAAACTAAAGAGCAATTTGCAGCAGTATGTGTAGCTGGACGTATTATGAGTGTAAATGACAAGGGTAAAGTGTTGTTTGTAAAGATTCAGGATGATCAAGGGATTTTTCAACTATATATAAAGAGAGACGAAATCTGTCCGGGCGAAGACAAGACCTATTGGGATATCATTACTAAAAACGGATTAGACCTGGGCGATATTATTGGTGCCACAGGTTATGTGTTTACGACCAAAACAGGCGAGACTTCATTACACGCGTCTACTTTAACTTTATTGGCAAAATCATTAAAGCCATTACCGGTTGTAAAGCGAGACGAGTCTGGCCAAGTGTTTGATGCGGTAACCGATCCGGAATTTAGATATCGTCAACGTTATGCCGATTTAATTATCAATCCAGAAGTGAAAGACACTTTCACTAAACGAACTATATTAATGAACACGATCCGTCAGTTCTTAAATGATCGTGGCGCGTTGGAGGTAGATACGCCTGTATTACAGGCAATACCAGGTGGAGCAGCAGCAAGACCCTTTGTTACGCACCATAATGCATTGGATGTCCCTTTTTATCTACGTATCGCGAATGAGTTATACTTGAAGCGTCTAATTGTAGGTGGATTTGATTGGGTGTATGAGTTTAGTAGAAACTTCCGTAACGAAGGAATGGATCGTACGCATAATCCAGAGTTCACTGTATTAGAATGGTATACTGCTTACAAGGATTATTTCTGGATGATGGAGATCACAGAACAGTTGTTTGAAAAAATTGCTTTGACATTACACGGCACAACAGAATTGAAAGTAGGTGAAAAGACCATTAATTTTAAAGCACCTTTTAAGCGCATCAGCATCTTGGATGCGATCAAAGAAAATACAGGTATCGATATTAGCGGGATGGATGAAGCAGGATTAAGAGATGTATGTAAGCAATTAAAGATAGATGTGCCGCCTACAATTGGAAAGGGCAAGTTGATTGATGAATTGTTTGGTGCAACAAGTGAGCATACTTATATCCAACCCACTTTTATTATAGACTATCCAGTAGAGATGAGTCCTTTAACAAAGAAGCACAGAACCAAAGAAGGTTTGGTAGAGCGATTTGAGTTAATGGTAAACGGAAAAGAATTAGCGAATGCTTATTCGGAGTTAAACGATCCAATTGAGCAACGCAAGCGATTCGAAGACCAATTAGCGTTGATGGAAAGAGGAGATGATGAAGCGATGTTTATCGATCACGACTTCTTGAGAGCCTTGGAATATGGTATGCCACCAACCTCAGGAATTGGTATCGGGATAGATCGTTTGTGTATGATGATGTTGAATCAACCATCTATACAAGACGTATTGTTCTTCCCTCAGATGCGCCCCGAGTCCAATCAAGATTAATCCATTGATTTAATATAAAAAGGCCACTCATTTGAGTGGCCTTTTT
>CAZAOF010000036.1:0-13225 GCA_964486665.1 uncultured Sediminibacterium sp. | reverse complement strand
CAAAATATTTTTTGAAAATAGTTGCATAACTAACTAATTTTACGAAAAGCTATATTATGCAACCAACTATAAAGCAGGTCGTTGTCCTAGGAAGTGGTGTGATGGGTTCTAGAATCGCATGTCATTTTGCAGGTATTGGTGTACAAGTATTATTGTTAGATCGTTTACAACCTGGCGCAGAGGAAAGCACCCATAGCAAAGAAAGAAATAAATTAGTGAATGATGCTTTACAAGCTGCAATTAAATCTAATCCATCACCTATCTATACAAGTACTGCAACAAAAAATATTCGTACTGGAAACTTTACAGACGATATGGCAAAAATTGCCAATGCAGATTGGATTATCGAAGTCGTAATCGAAAGATTAGATATTAAAAAAAGTATTTACGATCAAGTTGAACAATACCGTAAACCAGGTACATTAGTGAGTTCTAATACTTCTGGTATTCCGATTCATTTAATGGCAGAAGGTCGTTCCGAAGATTTTCAAAAACATTTCTGCGGCACACACTTTTTTAATCCACCAAGATATTTAAGGCTTTTAGAGATCATTCCTACGCCAAAAACAGATCAAGCAGTGATTGATTTTCATATGCATTATGGGGATGTATTCTTAGGTAAAACCACTGTACTATGTAAGGATACGCCTGCCTTTATCGCTAACAGAGTCGGGGTGTTTAGCATGATGAGCGTTTTACATATCATGGAAAAAATGGGATTAACCATTGACGAAGTTGAATCATTAACAGGTCCAATTTTAGGTCGTCCAAAATCTGCTACGTTCAGAACTGCAGACGTGGTGGGTATTGATACTTTAGTGAAAGTAGCAAAAGGTGTTGCTGACAATTGTCCAAATGACGAAGCTAAAGCCACTTTTACACTTCCTAGTTGGTTAGAAAAAATGGTGGAGCAAAATTGGTTAGGTGATAAAACTGGCCAAGGATTTTTCAAAAAAGTAAAGACTGCAACGAGTAAAGAAATTTTAACGTTAAACTTATCTACCCTTGAATATGAGCCGCGCAAGAAAACCAAAATGGCTTCTATTGATGCAGCAAAAGCAGTAGACAATTTACCTGCTAGATTAAAAGTTTTGTACAACGCAAAAGATAAAGCTGGTCAATTCATTCAAGCATTTCACCATTCTTTATTCTCTTATATCAGCCATCGCATTCCTGAAATCAGTGATGAACTGTACCGCGTAGATGATGCTTTAAAAGCAGGATTTGGCTGGGAAATAGGTGCATTTGAATCTTGGAATGAACTAGGTATTGAAGCGGTCATAAAAGATATGAAAGCAGCAGGTATTGCAGTCGCACCATGGGTTGAAGCGATGGTAGCTAAAGGATTGTCTTTCTATTCTACAAAAAACGGCAAACGTTATTATTATGATATTGTTTCTGGTGATTATGTACTAATTCCAGGTGCCTCTTCTTTTATTATCCTTTCTGATTTTAAAGAAAAGACAATTTGGAAGAACAGCGCTTGTAACTTAGTTGATATAGGCGATGATGTATTTGGTTTTAATTGGAATACTAAGATGAACAGTATTGGTGGTGAAGTTTTAGAAGGATTAAATAAAGCCATTCAATTGTCAGAAGAAAAAAGTAAGGGCTTAGTGATTGCAAATGAAGGAAATTTATTTAGTGCAGGCGCTAATGTGGGTATGATTTTCATGTTAGCTATTGAGCAAGATTATGAAGAATTAGATATGGCTATTCGTGCCTTCCAAAACAGCATGATGCGCGTTCGTTATTCTTCTATTCCTGTGGTGATTGCGCCCCATGGATTGTGTCTGGGAGGTGGATGCGAAATGAACTTACATGCTGATGCAATTTGCGCTGCAGCAGAAACTTATATTGGATTAGTTGAATTAGGTATTGGCGTAATACCTGGTGGAGGTGGTACCAAAGAATTGGTATTACGTGCTTCTGACGAGATGCATGCCGAAGAACCTGAAACAATTACATTGAAAAATAGATTCTTACAAATTGCTACTGCCAAAGTAGCCACTTCTGCTCACGAGGCAATGGAGATGGGTATCTTTAGAAAAGGACAGGACCAAATTGTACTCAATCAGTCTAGACGTATAGCAAAAGCAAAGGAACAAGTACTTGAATTATTCAATGCCGGCTACACACAACCTATTCAACGCAACGATATTAAGGTGATGGGAAAAGCAGGACTGGGCGCATTGTATGCAGGGATCAATGGCATGTGGCGTGGTGGTTATGCGACAGACCATGATGCATTGGTTGCGCGCAAACTTGCCTATGTCATGTGTGGTGGCGACTTAAGCGAAGCGACTGTTGTAAACGAACAATATTTATTGAATTTGGAACGCGAAGCTTTCTTAAGTCTTTGTGGTGAAAAGAAAACTTTAGAGCGAATTCAATCAGTCATTACTTCTGGAAGACCAATTAGAAACTAACAAGTCATCCAGGGCTTCGTCCATACTTGCATAGTTAAAAGTAAATCCTGCAGCAATTATTTTTGTTGCACTTACTTTGGCGCTTTTCAATATTTCCACACTCATCTCCCCTAGCATTATTTTTAAAATAAAGCTAGGGACTTTGAAGGGGATAGCCCATTTATGAAAACGTTGCGCGATCGCCTTAGTTAATGTTGCATTGTCAACCGGGTCTGGTGCTACCGCATTATACACACCTGTGACTTGATCCTGTTCTAAAGCGAAAAGCATAATGCGATTTAAATCTTGTTGATGAATCCAACTCACTATTTGTTTTCCATCTCCCAATATAGCTGCCACACCTAGTCTTGCTGGCTTAATAAATTCAGCCAATGCTCCCCCTTTTTTATTGAATACAATACCAATTCGTATGGTAACAAGTCGAATACCTAACTCTTTTACTGGGTGCATACTTTCCTCCCATTGTCTACATGTATCCCCTAAAAAACTTGGATCCACAGCATCTGTTTCAACAAAACCTGTTGCTATACTTTTATCATTATCCGGACCGTACCATCCTATTGCAGATGCGGCAACAATTGCTTTTACTTTATTTGGATTGTCTTTTAATGATTTTACGATCAATCTACTTGTATCCACTCGGCTATCCAATATGGCTTTCTTTCTTGAAGCAGTCCATCTTTTATCAGCTACACCCTCTCCGGCTAAATGGATAATAAAATCTGCTGCAGCAATTGCAGCTGGATCAATCCATTGTTTATTTACATCCCATTGCGCATAGGAGAAATGCAACCGACTAGATTGCTTTTTTTGTCTAGTCAAAACAATGACTTTGTAACCTTTATCTATTAATAAATTGGTTAAGGATTGACCAACCATTCCTGTTCCACCCGTAATTAATACTGTTTGCATACCTAAAGGTAAATAAAAAAACCCCGCCTTTACAGGCAGGGTTCCAACTAAATCAACTATTCTATAAAAACTATTTTAATCCGGCTTTTTGCCATCCAAGAAAGAATTAATCGTAGAGATCTGTGTTTGGTTATTTTCATCTTGCTCCACAGTATACTTACTATAATAGTTTTCTACAGAAGCCATCGTATTACCAAACAAGTCCAAGTTTCTTCTAACATAGGCAGGAACTGCATCAAACTCAGTACCAGGATCTGCGCCATTGTTGATATTGAAAGATAAATTTCTTAATTTCTGAATGCGCTCAGCCACTTTGCGTCTTTGCTCTTCTGAATTATCCATAGAAATATCAAAACTTGCATGTTGTGGTTTGCTTTGTTGATCTCCTAATGACTCCTCACGCATTACCAATTGCATAGTTGGCTCTTCCTCCACTTGCATCTCTACATTTCTGAATGAGGTCTCCACTGTTTCTGTCACTGGTGCTTCCATCACAACTTCATCGGCAGCAGGAGCAACGATTTGCTCTTCTGTTGTATCTTCTGCTTCTGCATAAATATTGACAGGCTTACTCAGTACAAATTCAGTTGTGAATGTTGGCTCTTCAGCCTCTTCCATATTCAATTCAAAAACTTCTGCAGCTTCTTCTTCAGATTCTTCTTCTGCAACTTCTTCAAATGAAGGATTTGATTCCATTTCAATGGTTGTTTCCATTTCAGATTCAACTGAAGGCTCAGTTTCTATTCCGAATGATGCTTCAATCTCGTCATCATAATCTGGTGCAGATACATATACATTGCTCATTTCTGGCATTACAAATTCTTGCATTGTAGGAGCTAAATCATTTTCGATATCTAGCACGAATTCTTCTACTTGTGCAGGAACTTCTAATGTTAATTCAGTAGCCTCATTTGTCACCTCCGTTAAAGGAGCTGCAATGGATTCAGTTTCCACAGATTCTGTTGCAGTTGCAATAGGTGCAATCGGCGCTGCTTGCTCTGATTGTAAGGTCATCACAATTTTTTCTTCTACAGGTGCCTCTACTTCCTTAACTGCTTCTTTTTTAAATGGATCTTTATGTTCAAAACCAGTAGCAATTAAAGTAATGCCTAACTTATCTCCAAGGGTTTCATCATAACCCATACCCATAATCACATCACTATGTTCACCGGTACGTGCTCTTAATATATTGTTGATAGTTTCTAATTCATCCATGCTACACTCGTAATCTCCTTCAGCACTATTGATATTTAATAAAATCCATTTTGCGCCTTTAATATCATTGTCATTTAACAATGGAGAATTTAATGCTTCTTCAATCGCTCTTTCTGCTCTGTTTTCTCCGGCAACTTCTGCCTTACCCAAAATAGCTACACCACCATTCTTCATGACAGTACAAACATCTGCAAAATCAACGATGATATGACCACGACTATTAATGACATCTGTGATACATTTAGCTGCAGTTGCCAACACATTATCTGCTTTTGTAAATGCTTCTTTCATCTTCAAATTACCGTATTGCATACGCAATTTGTCATTTGAAATCACCAATAAGGTGTCTACAAAAGGCTTTAATTCATTGATACCAGCTTCCGCTTGTTTTTGACGACGAGGTCCTTCAAAAGCAAATGGTGTAGTAACAATACCTACGGTTAAAATCCCTAAATCTTTACAGATTTTTGCTATAATTGGGGCACCGCCTGTTCCAGTTCCTCCACCCATACCAACTGTGATAAAGGCCATGCGGGTATTCACTTCAAGTATTCTTTTAATCTCTTCTAATGACTCTTCTGTGGCTAATTTACCCACTGAAGGATCGGCTCCTGCTCCCAAACCCTGGGTCAAATGCGGTCCTAATTGAATTTTATTTGGAACAGGGCTTTGTTCGATCGCCTTAGAATCTGTATTGCATATGATAAAATCTACTCCTTCAATATCTTGTTGGAACATGAAATTAACGGCATTGCTTCCTCCGCCGCCAACACCAAGAACTTTGATGATGGATGATTTTTGCTTGGGTAAGTCAAATTGAATCATTCGGATTTGTTTTTTATAGTTAGGTTAGTTAGTCGTAATTGGGTCTAAATTACTTGATTTCAATCGATTATATTCTATAAGTTATAAACGATATGTGGGTAATTTTTATGCCAAAGGTTTGTCTTCTTCTTCATTAAAAATCTCAATCAAATTGTTCTTGAAACGATCCCAGAATTTGCTCTTTCTTTTTTCAATTTGTTCCTCTGAAACAGTAGTTGCAACTGGCTGTGGATTGTTTCTTTGATTGACTGATGCATAATTTGGTACTGCCGCATTTACGGTCAATGCTTTTGGCACTTCTACCTTTTTATACGTCTCTGTAAATACTTTATAATTTTGCTCGTAATCATTGTAGCCTTTCAAGATCAAACCAATACAAGTAGAATACATTGGCTTCTTTAATTCGTCAATATGATTAGGCGCTAAATGCTCATTTGGCAAACCAATTCTTGCATTTAAACCTGTGATATATTCAGTCAATTGAATCAAATGCTTTAATTGAGACCCCCCACCAGTCAAAATCACGCCACCATTTAACATGCGACTATCTAAACCAACTTGTTTTAAATGATAGGTTACAAAATCAAGAATTTCACTCATTCTAGCTTGAATGATTGCAGCTAAATTCTTTACACTAATTTCCTTTGCAGGCATCCCTTTTAATCCAGGGATAGTGACATAAGCATTTGCTTTTGCTTCGTCAGATAAGGCGCTTCCAAACTGCACTTTCATTGCTTCAGCTTGGCTCTTCAAAACACCCAATCCCATTCTAATGTCATTAGTGATATTCTCTCCTCCAAAAGGAATCACTGCAGTATGTTTTAGGATACCATCATAGAACACAGCTAGGTCACTTGTACCTCCACCAATGTCTAAAATAGCCACACCTGCTTCCATGTCAATATCACTCATTACTGCACTAGCAGATGCTAGTGGTTGTAATACTAAATCCTTAGTTATTAATCCACTTCTCTCCACCGAACGATTGATATTGCGAATTGCATTTCTGTCTCCAGTGATGATGTGGAAATTGGCGCCAACTTTAACACCATTCACCCCAACTGGATCCTTAATATTTTGGTTATTGTCTACATGAAACTCCTGAGGAATCACATCAATGATCTGATCTCCTGCAGGGATAAATGTTTTTCTTTGGTTATTGATCAATTGCTCAATCTCCCAAGCCTGAATCTCATTTTCAGCATCCTGTCTTACTTGATCCCCTCTTGTTTGTAAACTTTTGATATGGTGACCAGCAATACCCACATACACTTCGTGGATTTCTAAATCTGGATTACTTAAATGACAATTTTGTAAAGCTTGTTGAATCGCTTTAATTGTTTGATCAATATTTAATACTTGACCATGTTGTACCCCATTGCTATTCGCACGGCCAAATCCCAGGATTTCTAATTTACCAAACTCGTTCTTTCTGCCGGCAATCGCTGCAATTTTTGTTGTACCAATGTCAAGACCCACAATGATGGGAGAATCGTTCTGACTCATTTTTATAGGTTTTAGTTGTTAGTTGTTCTTAGTTGGAGACTTCGACTTTTTAGGCATTAACGCCTTCGCAGTCTTATTCTTTTTATTTAACGAATTATTTTTAGGTTTATTGTTCAATTTAGGCTTTGATTTACCTGCTTTTGTTTGAACTTTTGTCTTTGATTTAGCAGGACCCGTTTTGGCTATTACAATTTTTACAGGATCAGATTTGATTGCTGTCTCTTTAGGTGCAGTCTCTTTTACTACACTATCTATTTTTTCAACAGCAGGAGGCATCGCTAATGTTGTATCGCCTGTTGGCCATGTAAAACTACCCGTGTACTGAATTGGCTGTAATCCTTTTTTCAATGCAACTACTTGATGATCAAATCTACAATCAATGACTTGATAGGCATTAATCCCCGACCCAATCCATACTTTTTTATAAAATGTAAATAAGCGATTCAATTTATCTTCTAATTGGTCCACAGACCCCAATAACACAGTGTGATCTCCAAGTGTTGGCACCATTTGAAATGTACCATTGGGTTCGATATTCACTTGCGCCACTTGGGCCATAAAAAAACTGTCTTTTTGTATGGTCTTTGCAAAGAATAAAACATCTTTTAACAACACACTATCAGGTTTTGATAATTTAGGCTGGTCTGTTGGGAAACCAGTAAATACGGGCAAATTCAATACTGTCAATTGTTTCAAAGGGAGTCTCGAACCTTCGTTGTCAATATAAAAGGAATTGCCATTAGCTGTAAACACTCTTGCAATTGGAATTCTTTGTTCAATTTTTACTTCTAATACCAGTTTATTGTCAATAAAAAATTCTGCGTTCTTTACCCATTCAGTTTTTTCAATGAATCGCTCTAACTGTGTAAGATTCACTTGCTCAATGGGTAGCCCCACTTGAATACCTTGTTCGTTCAATATGGCACGAATGGATATTTCATCCATGAACAAGGCTTGTGCACTCTCTCCTACCAATTCAACTTGAATATCTGTTAATTTCTTTTCACTCTTTGCTTTCCATGAAACCACAAAAAGCACTATCAGTGCAGCAGCAGCGATGCTCCATAAAACTCTAATTACTATTTTTTGCCATTGCTTCATGTACTACTTTGTAAGGATCTCTTGAATATTATTGATACATACATCTATGTCGCCAGCCCCTGCCATCACAATCAACTTGTAGTCTGTTGAAGCTGCCCATGCCATTAACTGTTCTTTTGACATGACTTGTTTCTTGTCTAATTTCATCTCGGCCAATAACATTTCACTACTAACTCCAGGTATCGGTAATTCTCTTGCCGGATAAATTGGTAATAAAATAACTTCGTCTGCTTGATCTAATGTAGCAGAAAATCCAGCTGCTTGATCCTGAGTTCTACTATACAAATGCGGCTGAAATACGAGTGCCATTTTTTCGTTTGGATAAATACTTCTCACACCGCTAATTAATGCACTCAATTCCTCTGGATGATGCGCATAATCATCAATCAATACCTTGCTAGAAGTTTTCACTTTATATTCAAAGCGACGCTTAACACCTTTAAAGTCTGCAACTGCAGCAATTATTTTTTCATCCTCAATGCCAAGGCACAATGCAATTGCAATTGCAGCTGTTGCATTTTCTACATTGTGGAGTCCGCCCATATTTAATACAACATTTCTAAGCACGCCACCAGGATGTACTAAGTCAAAAATATAAGATCCATCTACCACTTTTAAATTACTTGTATGGTAAGCTGCTTGATTTTGATTGTACCCATAAGTGGATATGGTTTTATTCGTTGCATTTGTATCAACAGTTGTACCTAATTTTTGAATCAATACCCCTCCTGGTTTTATCTTGTCTGCATATTGTCCAAAAGCTTTTAGTACTTCTTCTGCAGTACCATAGATATCCAAATGATCTGGATCAACCGCTGTGATCACAGCAATATTTGGAGATAATTTCAAAAAGCTTCTATCATATTCATCTGCCTCTACTACCACTACATTTTTTTCGTGACTCCAAAAATTAGTATCATAATTAGAAGCGATACCTCCCAAGAATGCATTACAACCATATCCAGTATGCCTTAAGATATGCGCTGTCATAGAAGTAGTCGTTGTCTTGCCATGCGTTCCAGCAATACCAATGGTGAATGCATTTTCAGTTACCCATTGCAATACATCACTTCTTTTCACCACTAAGTATCCATTGTCCTTATAATAATTTAACTCTTTATGTTCTGCTGGAATGGCAGGTGTATATACGATTACTGTAGCGGCTTTGTCTATTTGATTCAAATCGTCTTCAAAATGTATTTGAATACCTTCTTGTATTAAACTGTCAGTTAATGCTGTAGGTGTTTTATCATAACCCGTCACTTTTACACCTTGCGTATTAAAATATCTTGCTAAAGCACTCATTCCAATACCTCCGATACCAATAAAATAAATACTTTTTATATTTGTAAGTGGGTTCATCTTGTTCACTATTTAGGGTCTATTTCTTGAATAATATTTGCTGCAATCACCTGGTCTGCATTTTTCCAAGCAAAAGATTTGATCTTTTTTTCCATTGCGTTTAACAATATCTTATCCGCACACAAAGATTGTATCATTGGCAATAATGCTTTTTCTACGTCTTGATCCGCTATCATTTTTGCAGCTTCTTCTGTCACCAACACCTTTGCATTGTATGTTTGATGATCTTCTGCAGCAAATGGATATGGAACAAAAATGCAGGCCTTCCCTGTCATCGCAATCTCTGCAACAGCCATTGCACCTGACCTACTGACAACCATATTCGCTGCCGCATAAGCTGCACTCATATCATTAATAAAACTGTCCACATATACATTGCTGTATTGACTTGCTGCCATTTTATAGATTTCGGCATTGGGTTTACCAGTTTGCCAAATCAACTGTATATCCATCTCTTTAAATGCCGATAAATTTTGCTCGATTGCTTTATTGATAGATGTAGCTCCCAAGCTGCCTCCAATAATTAATATAGTAAACTTATTGGGTAATAAACCAAACTGTAATAATGCCTCCTCATTTTTAATGAGCCCATTTGCAATATTTTGTCTCACAGGATTGCCTGTAATTAAAATTTTGCTTGCTGGAAAAAATTGTTCCATGTGCTTAGTACCTGTGAATATTCTAGTTGCGTTCTTACCCAACCAAAGATTCGCTTTACCTGCAAATGCATTGGATTCATGTATGAATGTTGGTATACCTTTTGATTGTGCATACCTTAAAACAGGAAAACTTGAATACCCCCCAACACCAAAAACAGCATTAGGCTTAAATTGGTTGAAAATTGTTTTCACTTGTATGAAACTTTTAATCAACTTAAAAGGTAAAGTCAAGTTCTTTAAAATATTTTGACGATTAAATCCTGCAATTGTCAATCCCACTATCTCATATCCAGCCTGTGGTACTTTTTCCATTTCCATTTTTCCGTTCGCCCCTACAAATAAAATAGACGCTTCCGGCTGTATTTTTTGAATTGCTTGAGCTACCGCAACAGCTGGGAAGATATGTCCTCCTGTGCCGCCGCCAGCAATGATCAAACGCAATGGTTTATGGACTTGATTAAGCATTAACAGGATCTATATTTTCGTTAGGAATTTCGATGTCTGTTTCCACAGGTGCCTTACCCTCCATTTGTTCCACATTTCTTGCAACACTTAATATCAACCCAATAGAGCAACAAGTAAATATAAAGGAGCTACCACCCATGCTTAATAAAGGTAAAGTCACACCAGTTACAGGAACAATTGCCACATTTACTGCCATGTTTGCCACAGCTTGAATGATTAATGTGAAACTTAAACCAAGTGCCAAAAATGCACCAAATGCATAGGGGCATTTTCTAAATATTCGAATACACCTGAATAAAAAAACTAAATAGATAAAAATGATAAATGCGCCACCCAATAATCCATACTCCTCAATGATTACCGCATAGATAAAATCATTATAAGCTTGTGGTAAAAAATTTCTTTGCTGACTATTACCGGGACCCAAACCCATAAAAATTCCTCCATTTGCAATAGCGATCTTAGCTTGTTGCACTTGATAAGGCACTTCATTATCTTTTGCATACATAAAATCTTGCACACGATTCACCCAAGTACCAAAACGTCCCCAGCTTTTTAAGGATTCGGCAACAATTGGTTTATTAGTATCCAGTGACCCTTCATTTGATTTATGAGTAGCTATAGCGACACTTATAATGATCACAATGGGAATCATCGCAATACCAATCGTCAATAAAATATGTTTAAAACTTACCCTACCAATAAATAACAATAATAAAGAAGTAGCGCCAGTCAACAATGCGTTGGATAAGTTAGCTGGCATGATCAATCCGCAAATAATAAAAACCGGAATAATCACCGGTAAAAATCCTTTTTTAAAATCCTTTATGACTTCTTGTTTTTTACTCAAGACTTTTGATAGGTACATGAATAAAGCCAACTTTGCCACATCACTACTCTGAATTGTCAAATTAATAATCGGTAGCTTAATCCAACGACTACCCTCGTTAATTTTAGCACCAAAGAATAATGTGTATATCAGCAATGGAATAGATAAGGCGAATAAAATGGTGGCCACACGAGAAAAAACCGTGTAGTTCACCCTATGCAATCCAAACACAACCAGCAATCCAATTAATGTGAAAACGATTTGCTTAAATAAATAGAAACTTGTATTACCACGATACATTTTATATGCCAATGAACCTGTTGCACTATATACTACCAATATAGAGATCAGTGACAATAATAATACCAAACCCCAGATATATTTATCCCCTCTAGTTCGCTGGTCTAAATGTTCTCTCATCCCACCAATGGAGGGCATCTGAGAAAATAATTTATCTGTAGTTTCTTTAAACATGATTATAATTCTTTAACACTTTCTTTAAATTGCTGACCTCTGTCCTCGTAATTTTTAAATAAATCAAAACTCGCACAAGCAGGACTTAACAAAACAACATCACCTTTCTCGGCTAATTTAAAAGATGCATTAACCGCTTTTTTAGCAGAATCAACCTCAATAATTTGATCTACTTTATCTTTAAAAAATGCCATTAATTTAGTATTATCCGATCCCATACAAATAATAGCTTTTACTTTTTCTTTCACTAAATCTGCTACTAATTCATAGTCATTTCCTTTATCCACACCTCCTAAAATTAAAATAGTAGGCTTTTGCATACTTTCTAATGCATACCAAGTACTATTTACATTTGTTGCTTTACTATCGTTGATAAAGTCAACGCCTTTTACTGTTGCAACAAATTCCATTCTATGTTCTAGACTATGGAAATTACTTACAGCTTCGCGAATTTTTTCTTTTCTGATGCCTAAAGTAGTTGCAGCAATGCTTGCAGCCATAGTGTTATAAGCATTATGTTTGCCCTTTAAAGCAAAGTCATAAATACTCATGGTCACTCTTTCTTCTTGGATTTTTAACATCATTTGCTCATTCTTGATGTAGGCGCCTTTTTTTAATTCTTGTTTCATAGAAAATGGTAGTAGGTTAGTATGTGTAGTTAGTAATTCTAAATGTTTTACAATGACTTCGTCGTCTATGCAATAAATAAAGCAGTCTTGTTCCGTTTGATTTTGAATAATCTTAAACTTGCTTTTTACGTAATATTCAAACTGGTAGTTATATCTATCTAAATGATCTTCGGTAATATTTAAAAGGATAGCTATATCTGGTCTAAAATGATGTATGTCGTCTAATTGGAAAGAGCTTACTTCAATTACATACAAGGACTTAGGATCTTCGGCAATTTGTCTTGCAAAAGAGAAGCCAATATTGCCAACAATTGCTACATCCTCTTCTGCAACTTTGCAAATATGATACAATAAGGAGGTTGTTGTTGTCTTACCATTGCTGCCTGTAATAGCGACAATCTTACTATTCCCTTTATACCTGAATCCGAATTCGATCTCACTGAAAATCGGAATCCCTTTAGCACGAATTTGTTTTACTAATTCATTTTTTTCAGGTATACCTGGGCTTTTCATCACCTCGTCAGCTGCTAGAATTCTATCAACATCATGTGTGCCAGATTCAAAAGGAATACCATTTGCCTCTAGTTCTGCTTTATAAATTGGCTTAATAACACTAGCATCAGATACAAATACATCGTATCCTTTTTGCTTTGCTAGCAAGGCTGTTCCTACTCCGCTTTCTCCTGCTCCTAATATGACAATTTTTGTAGACAATTTATCTAGTTTTTAAGGTTAGGATAGAAGTGACTACCAACAAAATAGTTATGATCCAAAATCTTACAGCAATTTTACTTTCGTGAAAACCTTTCTTCTGATAAT
>CAZAOF010000035.1:0-13387 GCA_964486665.1 uncultured Sediminibacterium sp. | reverse complement strand
AAGCATCTGTAACAGGTGATACAGTGGGTGATCCATTTAAAGATACATCTGGTCCATCCATGAATATCTTGATCAAATTAATGTCAATTGTTTCTTTGGTTATTGCACCTTCATTGGCTCAACTTCATCCTACAACATCGACTGAAGTAAAAGCACAAACGATAGAAGTGTCAGTGATCAATACAGATGCATCTTCTATGAATGATTCTTCTAAGACGGTGACTATTTCTGCTGATTCAAAAACATTAATTCAAGCATTACAAGAAGACGGTTTGGCGCCAAAGGATAATGTAAATATTCAAGTTATAGATGGTAAGATTTCTGTAAATGGTGTTGCTTTATCTGATGTTCAAAACGAAAAATATGCTACTTACTTACAAAAGAAGTAATTAAATAGTTTTAGATAATTAAATCCCTCCGAGTCTTCGGGGGGATTTTTTATTAAGGCATATTATTTCGTAAATTTACGAATCAAATCGTACAACTATGAGTAACCTATATAAACCCACAGAAAGCGAATTAGAGATTTTAAGTATTCTTTGGGATAAGGAAAAAGCTTCAGTTAGAGAAGTACATCAAATTGTTCACAAGACAAAAAATGTAGGTTACACGACAACATTAAAATTAATGCAAATTATGTTTGCCAAAGGGTTGGTTTCCAGAAACGATTCTTTTAAAACGCATATTTATACAGCGAACTTTAATAAATTGGCCGCACAGGAACAATATCTAGATAAGTTAACTAAGGTATTGTTTAATGGAAGTACTACAGCATTAGTTTTAAAAGCTTTAGAAAAACAAACAAGTAATGAGCAAGAGCTAGCTGAAATCAAAGCCGTCATTACAGATTTAGAAAATAAATAAATATTATTTTAATTGGCTTAATGCCTGCTTCCCCCCTACTGCAAAAAGCAAATCAAGTATACTACAATTAGGTATAAACCCTGTAGTCGTCTCAAAAACCTGCTGATAAATAATTGGATTAACCTGTGTCTTAAAATTATTAGGTTTATATGGGTCTATCCATTTTATTTGAGTACTTGTCTCATTTGAAATGAATAATGGTTCAAATGTATACTTAGCTTTTAACTGTGTTTTTACCCATACCTGCGTAGCGAATAAAAAATCATTGAGTAATAAGTAAGGTGTATTATACAAAATGGATAAGCTTTCTTCATAATAGTCAAAATAGGGAGATCGTTTATAACTGCTATAAATTGATTTAAAATGTTGCTTCTGCCAAGTACTATCATTGGTGATTTCAATTTCGTTCATTGGTGTTTTCTGATCCCTACCACCAACAATTGGAATAGTTAAATTGAGTGGTCCTTGTGCTGCGGCAATGATCATTCTATTTTTAAAACTCATCTTGCTAAAGGGAGCTGTAAGATCAAATAAGACGATATCGGACTTAACAAGTTGTGTATAGTAAGAAAGGCATCCAAAATAATGTAAGTCGGTATAAACCATGAATGAAGATTGTTTTGTAATTTTAGTAAAATTTATTCATGAAGCAATTAAGTACAGCTGTTTTATTTTTCCTGTTATTTTTGACTGCTTGTTCTGAACCTCAATCTTTAGAATTTAAAGGACTGCAAGATATTCAGTTGGATAAATTGACTATGGGTAAAAATAAACTTAAAGCTAATATCAAATATTATAATCCAAACAATTTTTCAATGGTACTTAAGCAGATAGATTGTAAGGTTTTAATGAATAATGGGCAGTTTACTACCCTTAAATTAGATACGAATTTTAGTATACCCGCACAGAAAGAATTTTTATTACCTGCTCAATTTGAATTTCAGATGTCAGATTTAGTTAAAAACAGTATGGAACTTTTATTCAACAAACCTATCAAATTAAATATTATAGGGAATGCCACATTGAGTAAAGGTATGTTTACAAAGACGGTGCCTATCGCTTTTGAAACTACACAGAAATTAAATTTGGGTGCCGCATTATCAGGATTAAATAAATAGTTCAGTTCACTAATTACTCCATTTAAATTATTGTTTCCAAGTGGAGGGGCTATCTCTCCATTCCATCAATGTATCGGCAGTAATAGCATCAACCATTCCTTTTTCGATAGCCAAATCTATCAAACTAGCATAGTTCGTTAAAGAGGTATAAGGAACACCTGCAGCTTTAAAAGCGTCTTCGGCTTGTTGAAATCCATAATTAAAAATAGATACCATTCCAACGACCTCTAATCCTGCATTTCTCAATACATCTACCACTTGTAAACTACTCTTGCCAGTAGAGATTAAGTCTTCAATCACCAATATTTTATTTGAACTTGTACAATCCCCTTCAATTTGATTGCCTAATCCGTGTTCTTTAGGTTTTGGACGTACATAGATATAAGGTAGTTTAAGTTGATCGGCTGCCATGGCACCCCATGGTATCCCAGCAGTAGCTACACCAGCTAACATATCTGCGCCTTCGTATTTTTCAAAAATCACGTTGCACATTTCACTTTTTATAAAGTCACGAACATATGGAAAGGATAAGACTTTTCGATTGTCACAATAAATTGGACTTTTCCAACCACTAGCCCATGTAAATGGCTCATTTGGGCTTAACTTTATGGCATTTACTTGTAATAATTTTTCTGCTACCGCTTTTTCGTTCGTCATATCCTAGATTTGATGCGAAATTACCGTCAAAAAGGGAATAATTTTGCAAGAGTTACTAAATACTATACACATTTTATGTTGACACCTATTATAGCAGCCGGAGGGATTGTTGTAAACCCAAATGAAGAAATATTATGGATTTTTAGAAGAGGTTTTTGGGATTTACCAAAAGGCAAATTAGATCCAGGTGAAACTGTAGAAGCATGTGCTTTAAGAGAAGTCATGGAGGAAACAGGTATGCAAGACCTAGTTTTAGGTGCATTGATTTTGACAACAAAACATCAGTACCACGACACCTATTTGAATACCGAAGTAGAAAAAACTACTTATTGGTACAAAATGAGTACTAGTAGGATTCAGGAAGGTATTCCACAAACTGAAGAAGATATAGAAGCCATTGAATGGGTAAAAAAAGAAGCCCTCCAGCCCTATCTAGATAAAACCTATGATACCATTAAACTTGTGATGAAAGCATTTCTTACTTCAAAGCATTAACAACAACTTCTGGTAAGAATGGTGAAGCATCTCCCCCATTTCTAATGATGTCTCTAACGATGGTAGAAGCTACAGAAGTATATTTAGGTTCCCCTGTTAAAAAGATTGTTTCGATATGTCTATCCATAGTTCTATTCGCATCTGCAATCGTTTTTTCGTATTCAAAATCACTCACATATCGTATTCCTCTTAATATAAATCTTGCACCAATAGATTGACAATATTTTATCGTTAAACCATCATAGGTTGCTGCTTCCACTTTTGGCTCATCTTTATATATTTCTTCGAACCATTGTTTTCTCTGTTCTGCACTAAACATAGGATTTTTAGCTGCATTGATACCAATACCAACAATCACTTTGTCAAATAAAGGAAGAGAACGATTGATAATATCTATATGGCCAAGTGTAACAGGATCAAAGGTTCCAGGAAATAAACATATTCTTTGCATCGGGGGTGGTTTAAGGGTTTGTTCGGCCTGTTAATAGATATAAACAAGCCATTCTTACTGCGACGCCATTTTCGACCTGATCTAAAATGATAGATTGATGACTATCTGCTACATCGCTATCCATCTCTACACCACGATTGATAGGCCCGGGATGCATGATTAAAATTTCTTTATCTAATTTATGAAGTCTTGCTTTGGTAATACCATAAGCCAAGTTATACTCTCTTAATGAGGAGAATAATGGTTGATTTTGACGTTCTAATTGAATTCTAAGGACATTGGCTACATCGCACCAAGCAAGGGCTTTATCGATATTATATTCCACTTGAACATCCATAGCTTCTTTTAAATATTTAGGGATTAAAGTGGGTGGTCCAGAAACCATTACTTCGGCTCCCATTTTCTTCAAAAGATAAATATTACTCAATGCAACCCTGCTGTGCATTATGTCTCCGATTATAGCCACTTTCAATCCTGCTAATTTGCCCATTTTTTCTTGGATAGAAAAGGCATCTAATAAGGCTTGTGTGGGATGTTCATTGATTCCATCTCCTGCATTAATAATGGCTGCATCAATATGTTTGGCAAGATAGTGTGGGGCTCCAGATGCACTATGTCGCATCACCACCATGTCCACTTTCATGCTTAAAATATTATTGACTGTGTCTAGTAAAGTTTCTCCCTTTGCAGCAGAGGAACTTGATACGGTAAAATTAACAACGTCTGCTGAAAGTCTTCTTTCTGCTAATTCAAATGAAATTCTTGTTCTAGTTGAATTTTCGTAAAAAAGATTGACGATTGTTACGTCTCTTAAGGTGGGAACCTTCTTTACAGGTCTCTGAAGGACTTCTTTAAATTGCGTTGCAGTAGATAAAATAAGTTGAATATCCTCCGTCTGGAGGTCCTTGATACCAAGAAGATGTTTGGTAGATAGTGCCATTAAAAAGCTAAATTAATATATTTTATTGATCTAACAAGATTACATCGTCCACTCCGTCATTTTCTTTCCATCTTACTTTAACCTTGTAAGGGGTTAAAGTGTCCATTTCTTTTCCAGCGAAGTCCGGCTGGATAGGTAATTCCCTACTTGGCTTACGATCTACCAATACGCATAATTCCACTTTAGCTGGACGCCCAAAGGACAATAAAGCGTCCAAAGCAGCTCTAATTGTTCGGCCTGTGTACAAGACGTCGTCAATCAAAATGACATTTTTACCTTCTATACTAAAAGGTAGGTCGGTTTGGGTGGCTAAATGAAGTTCTCTTCTTATATCGTCCCTATAAAATGTGATATCTAATTTACCATAAACCACCTGATCGGCTGGTAATTCATTGTGCAAGGCAGAGACAATTCGGTCACTTAGATACACACCTCTAGGCTGCAGCCCCACAATAACTGTATTTTGCAAACCTGGATGGGTTTCTAAAATTTGATGTGCCAGTCTTTTAACAATACTTGGAAGTTGTTGCTCGCTAATGAGTATCATTCCTTAAAAATTTGACTAAAAATACAGCTTTTTCTTATGTAAAT
Source organism: uncultured Sediminibacterium sp. (assembly GCA_964486665.1). GTDB lineage: Bacteria > Bacteroidota > Bacteroidia > Chitinophagales > Chitinophagaceae > Sediminibacterium. Next base: position 8,271 of record CAZAOF010000035.1, on the reverse strand, counting down.
TGCAGCCATGCTTTCTCTACTATCCTTAAACCTAATTCAATTTAGAAATTATATTCAAAAAGAGTTTGAATTTAAGACCAGAATAGTAGGTATTGTTGGGGCCAATGGAACAGGGAAAACCAATATTTTAGACGCGATTTATTACCTCTCTTTTACGAAAAGTTATTTCAACCGACCTGATGCACAGAATGTTCACCATGCCTGTCAAGGGATGCGTATTGGGGGACATTTTAATAAAGATGGACAAAGTTTTCCTATCTCCTGTATACTTAGAGAAACAGGCAAGAAAGAGTTTTATTACAATGAACAATTGTACGGAAAATTTTCTGAACATATTGGCAAGATTCCTTCGGTCATGATAGCACCAGATGATGTGCAAATAATTACAGGAACGAGCGAAGAAAGAAGAAAATTAATAGATAGTTTATTGTCACAAATTGATGCAGAATATTTAAAATTATTGATTCAATATAATAAAGTAGTACAACAAAGAAATAGTCTCTTAAAATGGTCAGCTGAACAAGGGCAACTTGATGAAGTTTTATTGAGTACATTAAATGATCAGTTGGTTCAATTTGGCACCCCTATCTATCAAAAACGAAAAACATTATTATTGGAATGGTTGCCAATGATACATGACTTATACCAAGAGCTTGCAGGAAATGCTGATGCCATAAAAATAGATTATCAATCTTTATTACATACTCAACCATTGGGGTCTTTATTGAAAGATGCATTAGCAAAAGATAAAGCTATACAAAGAACTTCTGTAGGGATCCATAAAGACGACCTTATTATTACCATACAAGGTCAGTCTTTCAAACAAGAAGCATCACAAGGGCAAAGAAAAAGTTTATTATTTGCCATTCGATTGGCGGAGTGGACATTGTTAAAAAAAGCGAAAGGATTTTCTCCAATATTATTGATGGATGATATTTTTGAAAAATTAGATGAACAAAGAATGGCACATTTGTTAGAATGGGTTGCCTCCTCTACTGATGGCCCTGTATTTATTACTGATACCCATAAAGAACGTGTGGCAGATCTATTGGGCAAATATGTTGACAAATACCAATTGATTGAATTATAAAAATGTAATTTTACAATATGGCAACATTCAAAATTGGGGATGCATTAAAGCAGATGGTACAAGAGAATACCAAATTAAAAAATGGTATTCGAGCAGCTCAAATTGAAACTGTTTGGGAAGAAATTATGGGTGTAACAGTGGCTAAATACACCGACAAAATATTCATTTTTGATCATAAACTATTCATACACACAAGTGTTGGCCCTTTAAAAAATGAATTAGGATTTCAAAAAGTGCAAATTATTGCACGTGTGAATGAAAAAATGGGTGAAAAGGTAATTACTGATGTAGTGATTAAATAAACTTTTGAAGTAAACTATTTGTCTTTTTTATCAAGTACATCTCTCATTAAATCATTCATGGTAATAATTCCTTTAAATTCTAGATTTTCAAAAACAGGCAGATACCTAGTTTTATAAACATTCATCAATACCATACATCTTTCTAGCTCCTCTTGTAATCCAATCACTGGGAGATTATGAGACATAATTTCTTTAACTAAGGTAGAATCGGAATGACGACCCTGAAGTTTTATTTTATGCGTATAATCACGTTCTGACATGATGCCCAGAAATTGATTATCTTCCATTACCACCACATAACTCAGGTTTTCTGACTGCATGATTGTTAATGCCTCTAATACAGGTGTATTGGGAGCTACAATATTAAAATGTGGCCCTTTTTTTTCTAAAATTTCTTTGATTTTTGACATAATTCAGGATTTTACAAAACTTTGTTTCCTAAGTTACGAATTAAATCTAAAAAGAACGCTACCTATTTTTTCATAAAATCAACATAAGACTGCTTTTCCATTATAGTGGAACCATTCATGATGACTACTGTTGGCCAAACCCTTGCCACAGTCTTGATCATTGTCATGTCACCAATAAGGATTGGAATAGTTACGTTTAGTTTTGATGCCCCCTCTTTGTCTGCTGTAACTAAATATACATTTTGGTATTTTACCTTAGATTTTGCGATTAAATCAGCCCAAGGTTTATTTGGGTCTATTGTACCCGAAAAAATAAATAGATAAGGTGTGACAGCAGTTAATAAAGCGTCAGTTGTATCTATTTGGTTGATTGTGAACAAACTAAAATCAACAATCTTTGCTTCCATCCCGTTCCCCTTTCTAACTAACACTTCCTTCCTATCGACATAAATATAGCTACTATCAAAATCAGCCGGAAATTGATTGATATCAAATACAACTGTTTTACCCTCTTTCATAAAGGACATTTGAATAGACACACTATCAGGAATGGCTCCTGCAGGTGTTTTCATCTGTTCTTTTATATCATTACCTCTTTTATAGGGTAAGCAATCAATAAAAGGAAGGTGTTCTAATACATAGTATTGTCCAAAGCCAACTAAACCGGTAGACAGTATTAATAAAAAGATTCCTAGTGCTTTAGGTAGATTGTTCTTGACTTTTTTGTGGTTAAATAGTAAGATGAGTATGGCAAGTAATAAAACAACATCCTTAATGAAAGAAACTTTTGGAGTCAGTGGTATGCAATCTCCAAAACATCCGCATGTTTTGATTTTTCCAGAAAATAAAGCATACCCTGTAAGGAATGTAAAGAATACAATTAATCCTAACAACAACCATAGGGTTTGTTTGTAAGGATATTTAATTAGTAAGGCAACGCCTGCAACAATCTCTAACGTATTCATGAATAAAGAGAAAGCTAGTGTATAGTCATCTAAAAATGCTAACCCCCAAACTTCAAAAAATTCTTGCATTTTATAACTCAACCCTAAAGGATCATTGGCTTTGATCAAACCTGAAAATATAAATAATAAACCAACACTCCATCTTAGGGTTTTCAAAAATGCTTGCATGAGATTAATGTTTTCCTTCTGAAATTTGAATTAATGCAAAAACTGCATAGTTTAATATATCTACAAAATTGGCATCAATACCTTCACTGATTAAAGTTTTACCATCGTTGTTTAAAATTTGTCTAATACGCATAAGCTTCATCAAAATCAAATCGGCATAACTTTCTTGACTCATATCGCGCCATGCTTCACCATAATCATGGTTTTTGTCTAACATGGTATCCTTAGCAAATTGAACATTCGATTTGTATAAGTTTTCAACTTGATCCACTGGCAAATCTTCTACTTTAGGATCGTCTAATTTTAGTTGCATTAAACCAATTACAGCATAATTGATAATACCTTTGAATTCTGACTGTATATCATCTCCTACTTTCTGGGTGCCCTTATCTTGAATTGTTCTAACCCTTAGAGCTTTAATAAATATTTGATCAACAACAGAAATAATTCTTAATACACGCCAAGCGGTACCATAATCTTTGGTCTTCTTGATAAAAATATCTCTACAAGAAGCAATTGCTTGATCATATTGTGCAGAAGTTTGACTCATGAAATAACGGCTAATTACACGGTGATTTAATATCTTTGAACACTTGCAAGATAAACAATAAGGCCCTTAAAATGAAACTATGTTTAAAAACCATCTTAATGATACGGTAATTAATTTAGCCTTACCCCAAGTAATGGGAATCTTAAATGTTACACCCGACTCTTTTTTTTCAGACAGTAGAACAGAAGTAATTGATTTAGCAGTTAAAAAGGCCCAAAATATGGTTACTCAAGGAGCCGGAATTCTAGATATTGGCGGACAGAGTACAAGGCCAGGTGCAACAATTATTACTGTAGACGAAGAGATAAAACGTGTTGTACCCATTATAGAAGCAATACATGCTATTTTGCCTGCTACCCCTATTTCTATAGACACCTACCATTCGCAGGTGGCTCAAGCTGCTATAGAGGCTGGAGCAAGCATTGTGAATGATATAAGTTGTGGAAACTTTGACGAAAAAATGATTGATGTTGTTGTTGCAAATCAGGTAGGATATATTGGAATGCATCAAACTGGGACACCGTCAACAATGCATCAGGTTGAACAACGAAATGACATCATGGAGAACTTGATTCAATACTTCACAATTAAAAAAGCCGCTTTTGCTGCTAAAGGTTTAACTGAATGGATCATTGATCCAGGGTTTGGATTTAGTAAAACAATAGCGGAAAATTTTACCATTGTAAAATCATTAGCCACATTAAAAAGTTTGGGTTTGCCAATTTTGCTAGGGGTATCCAGGAAATCTAGTATTTACAAAACCTTAGGTGTAGACGCGGATGCTGCTCTAAATGGAACAACTGTACTCAATACGATTGGTCTATTGGGGGGTGCAAATATCTTAAGAGTACACGATGTAAAAGAAGCCAATGAAGCTATCCTATTGGTGAATCAAATGAATGCATAAAAAAAGGCCAAATAAATTTGGCCTTTTTTTATGAAAATAAATTCAATTTATTTTTTTGTCACATCTTGAATCTCAAGATCAAATACCAAATTAGAATAAGGTTTGATTGAACCATTAGCTTGTGGCCCATAAGCCAACATTGCTGGAACATAAATTGTACCTTTTCCACCCTTTCCAAAATACTTTAATCCAATCTCCCATCCTGGGATAACCGAACCAGTACCAATATTGACATCAAATGGTTTTGCTGTAGGATCGTTTGGTTTGATATTGGTGTCAAATGTTTCACCAGCAATAGTATAACCTTTGTAATAAACACTTGCAATTTTAGTTGTATCAATTTTGTTAGTTGCATCACCTGCTTCTTTTAAAACGACAAATACGCCTTCTGGAGATTCAACTGCAGTAATTTTATTTTTAGCTAAATGTGCTTTTATTGCATCTATTTCTCTTTTCTTTTCGGTTTCAGTTTCTTTTTTGTAATCCGCATCCACTTTAGCTACGTCTGTGAATACATCTAGGATTTCTGCTCTACCTAAAACAATATCTTTTGTTTTAAATATTTCATTTAACTGAAGTACACCCATTTTAGCAAGGGTATCAATACTTAAAGAAAATTCAATCTTATCTCCCTTCTTGCACTGCATTAAGATTTCAGTAAAAGTATATTTACCTAAACTAGCGGTGTCAACTGGAAAATAAACTGGTATTAAACCATAAGTAGAACTTAAAGTAGTGTCTTTACTCTTTAATTTGTATTCAATATTGATTTTTACAAATTGTCCTTGCTCTAATTTCTTTTGGTTACCATCGCCATGTGTAATTTTATACATCATGCCAGAAGGTGCTTTTTCGTAACTGTTACAACTTGCAAACAATACAATTGCAGCTACTAATTTTAATGTTGATTTGATCATTTTAGTTTAATTGTGTTAATTGAGATTTATAGTTTTCTAATACGTTTTTAAAATCTTGAAAAGTTTCTTCAACCGATTTTTTGGAACTTCCGCCAGCAGCATTTGCGTGACCTCCGCCTTCAAAATGGGTTCTTGCAAATATATTAACATCAAAGTTACCTTTGCTTCTAAAACTCCATTTTCTTTCTTCTTCTCTATCAATTACAATAGCAGCAAATTTAATCCCGTGTATAGATAAGAGATAGTTAACTAATCCTTCTGTATCCCCTGTTTTAAGTTCAAACTTGTAGATGTCAGATTTAGGGATAGCCATCACAGCCGTTTTAAATTCAGGGAAAACATGCATTCTATTCAAAAAGGCGTTCCCCATGAATTTTAACCTTCCCTCAGAGGATTGATCGTATATGTTTTCATGGATTTTTGAATGTTGTAAGCCCAATTCCTTTAAATGAGCTACAATTTTATGAACAGATGCAGTTGTTGAGGGGAATCTAAATGACCCTGTATCTGTCATTAATCCAGTATATAAAGCAGTTGCGATATCCAAATTGATTAAGTTGCTATGTCCTGATTGTACGATAATATCGTAGATCATTTCACAGGTAGAGCTCATTTTAACATCACTAATTCCGTATCCAAAACTCGCTACATCTGGTTGTTGATGATGGTCTACTAATATTTTGATCGCTTTTGCTTCACGAATCACCGATTCCATATTTTTTGTACGATGGAGGATATTGAAATCTAAACAAAACACATAATCGGCATCTTGAACGAGCTGAGTAGCTTTAGGTCTATTACTTTCATAATCAACTACTTTGTCTACACCTGGCATCCAATCTAAAAAAGGAGCCCAATTGGTTGGTGATACGACTGTTACATCATGACCTAACTGAATTAGAAAGTGATATAAGGCTAAACTTGAGCCCATTGCGTCACCATCTGGCTTTTGATGTGCAGTGATTACCGCTTTAAAAGGTTGTTGTAAAAAAGGATAGAATTGTTCAATTGATTGCATAAGTGCACAAATTTAATATAAAACGAATGTTTTTTAGTAAATTTGCGGCCACAATTAGAAACATTATAACAAATACTTATGAGCAACAGAACATTCACAATGATTAAACCAGATGCAACGTCAAAAGGCTATACTGGTGCTATCTTAGATCAAATCATTAAAGCAGGTTTTTCAGTAAAAGCAATGAAATGGATACATTTATCACCTGCTCAAGCTGGTACATTTTACGAAGTACACAAGGAAAGACCTTTTTACCAAGAATTAGTTGATTTTATGAGTAGTGGCCCAATTGTCGCTGCTATCTTAGAAAAAGACAATGCAGTGGCTGATTTTAGAACATTAATTGGTGCAACTAATCCTGCTCAAGCAGAAGAAGGTACAATCCGTAAAAAGTTTGCAGCTTCTATTGGTGAAAATGCAGTTCACGGAAGCGATAGTGATGAGAACGCAGCAATTGAAGGAAATTTCTTCTTTTCTGGATTAGAAAGATTTTAATTCAAATTAAAGTAGCCCTTATATTTTTTTAAGGGTTACTTTATTTCTTTGCACCCCTTGTCTTGGGCTTTCCGTATTTTTTCTGCATCGTTTCTTTGTAGTTTTTGCGCACATTCACTTTTTTATTCTTTTCAGATTTTTCATGAAAAGCTGGCCCTACATCTTCCTTCTTTGGTAATTTAATCTGAATGATTTTCATCCTTACTTTTGGAATCTCATCTTCAGTTAAAACAGTAGAAATTTCAAGATCTTCCGGTAATACATTCATAGGAATTGGCTGCTTCATCAAAGCTTCAATAGCTAACTTCTGCTTTTGTTCTTTCTCTGTAATAAAAGTGATCGCAATACCTTTTTTATCTGCACGTCCTGTTCGTCCGATTCTGTGTATGTAATTTTCTGGAACATCAGGTGTGTCAAAATTAATTACATGTGTTACCTCCGCAACGTCAATACCACGTGCCATTACATCGGTTGCTATAATATATTTGAAGACACCAGCTTTGAATTGATTCACCGTATTAAAACGATAATTTTGTTCTTTATTAGAGTGAATAACTCCAACAATATCTGGAAACTTTTCGATCAATTGATCGTATAATTGATCTGCTAAACTTTTTGTTGCAGCAAAAATTAAGACCTTGGTCATGGAAGGATCAGAACTTAATAAATGCTCTAATAAATTTACTTTTGTGTTAAAATTAGGAACATCGAAACCAATTTGAATAATGTTCTCAAGTGGCGTACCTGTTGGTGCTGCCTCTACCCTAACTGGTTCATTAAAATAATCATTCATTAATTTTTCTACATCATCTGTGATGGTAGCAGAAAATAATAAATTCTGTCTTTTTGCTGGTACTAGTTCTAAAATATTGGTAATCTGTTTTCTGAAACCCAAATTCAACATTTCATCCATCTCATCTATCACAACCTTCTTGATATATTTAGTCTTAAGAGCGCCATTCATGATTAAGTCAAATAATCTTCCTGGGGTAGCTACCAAGACATCCACCCCTTTTTCTACTTCTATTTGTTGGGTATTGATATTCACCCCTCCAAATACCCCCACTGTGACAACACTCATATAAGTAGTTAATTTCTTAACAGCTTCTACGACTTGCACTACTAATTCTCTAGTTGGAACGATAATTAAAATCTGTGGATCCTTGTTTTTATCAAATTTCCATTGTCTAAGACATGGTAAAAGATAGGCAAATGTCTTACCTGTTCCCGTCTGCGCAATACCACATACATCCCTACCCGACATCACTATTGGGTAAACACGATGCTGAATGGTAGTTGGATGGGTGTATCCTAGGTCTTCTAAGGCCCTAGCTAATGGTGAATTGATATTTAATTGGTCAAAAGTCATGAAGGCGAAGGTAACTCAATATAACCATAGAACCTCAGCCTTCTCGCTTCGCTCGATGTCTTAGTTTAGTCCTCAAGGAT
>CAZAOF010000034.1:0-13682 GCA_964486665.1 uncultured Sediminibacterium sp. | reverse complement strand
TGTTGAAGCATCATGGACTCGCTTACACTGAGAAAGAACTTAAAGAATGTATTTAGCAACTGATAAAATGAGAAAATATACCTATCCCTAGGCTCTCCGCTCGCTTTGCTCGAAGGTTCGCTACGGAATAGTATATTATCTCATTATCCTTTTGAAAACACTTTTAAAACTGCGCTATACTTTTAATATATAACAAAGGCCCCAAATATTTGGGGCCTTTGTTATAGGTAGTTCTTCTGTTTGTATTTTTTGCGCTAGGCTATTGTACTTCCTGCGGCGATGGCTTCGCTTGGGCTCACAAAGTATAATTTACCTGCAGCGTCTTCGGCCATTAAGATCATGCCTTTGCTTTCGATACCGCGCATTTTTCTTGGTGCTAGGTTCGCTACAATCGTCACTTGCTTTCCTACAATATCTTCTGGCTTAAAATGCATTGCGATACCTGAAAGGATCGTTCTTTGCTCAAAGCCAAGGTCCACTAATAGTTCTAATAATTTATCTGCTTTTTCTACCTTTTTTGCTTCAATAATAGTACCTACACGTAAATCTATTTTACCAAAATCATCAAATACGATTTCTGGTTTTAAGCTATAGTCTTTTTCATTTTCTGCTGGTGCTACTGTATTTTCCATAGTTGTTTTTTTAGCGGCTACATTGGCTTGTAACTGCGCTAGTTCTGCTTCAATTTCTTCGTTTTCTATCTTTCTAAATAATAATTCAGGGGCACGTAAGGTATAACCCACTTTTAACAAATCAAATTTACCTGCGTTTTCCCATTCTAACATCTTGTCTACCACCTTCATCATATAACACATTTTCTTTGCAGTAAATGGAATGAATGGCTGAGCGAGTATGGCAAGGTTAGCGCATAATTGCAAGCAGCAATGCATGGTATTGTCGATGATCTTTTGTGCATCTGAATTTTGATCTAAGGTTTTAGCAACAATCCAAGGCTCTTGCTTTTGCATGTATTGGTTGCCTTTTCTGGCAAGGTCAATTAATTCAAATTGAGCTTCTCTAAATTTATATTGCTCTAATAAATTGGTGATTTTTTCTTTGGATACTTTCACCGCTTCCATCATGCCTTTAAAACTATCCGTCGCGTTATCGCTTGCCACTTCTGCAGCAATGAGGTCCATATGGAATGGAGGCACTTTGCCCTTGCATAATTTATGCATCAATACCCAAGTTCTGTTTACAAAATTGGCAAAAATGCTTACCAATTCACCGTTTACAGATTCTTGGAATCCCTTCCATGTAAATTCACTATCCTTAGATTCAGGAGCAATAGACGTTAAATAAAAACGTAAACTATCCGCTAATCCATCTCCACCATTTTCCTTCTTGATCCACTTATTTATATAATCATCCATCTCGATACTCCATCCTCTGGAAGTACTCATTTTATCACCTTCTAAATTCATGAACTCGTTTGCCGGAACATTTTCTGGTAAAATATGTCCATTCAATTTCAACATGACAGGGAAGATGATGCAATGGAAAACAATATTGTCTTTCCCAATAAAGTGTACCAATTTAGTGTCCTTGTCATTCCAATAAGGAGACCAGTCTTTGTTATTATTAATGGCCCATTGTTTGGTTGCACTGATATAACCTATTGGTGCGTCAAACCATACGTATAATACTTTTCCTTCCCCACCTTGAACAGGTACTTTAATGCCCCAATCCAAATCACGTGTTACGGCTCTTGGCTGTAAACCACCGTCAATCCAGCTTTTACACTGTCCTACTACCGCAGGACGCCAATCATTCGCGTGCTCTTTTAAGATCCACTCCCGTAAAAAATCCTCATGTCTATTTAATGGAAGATACCAATGCGTCGTCTCTTTTTTAATAGGTTTTTGCCCACTCAAAGTGCTCACAGGGTTGATCAATTCTTCTGGACTCAAAGTCTTACCACATTTTTCACATTGATCTCCATAGGCTTCCTTATGACCGCAACTTGGGCATGTGCCCTTGATATAACGGTCTGCTAAAAAAGTATTGGCTGCTTCATCAAAATATTGTTCCGATGTTTTTGTTTCTAAATCACCTTTGGCTTCTAGGTTCTTGAAAAATTCAGAAGCAGTTTCATGATGTAATGGGTCACTGGTTCTATGGTAGATATCAAAAGCAATCCCCAAATCCTTGAAGTTTTGTTCAATAATGGGATGGTACTTGTCAATAATCGCTTGTGCGGTTGTACCTTCTTTGGTTGCTTGGATAGGAATGGCAGTTCCATGTTCGTCACTACCACATACAAAAACCACATCTCTCTTTTGTGCTTTCAAATAGCGAACATAGATGTCGGCTGGCAAATAAGCACCCGCTAAATGGCCAATATGCTTTAAGCCATTTGCATAAGGAAGTGCTGCTGTAATCAAATATCTTTTTGGCGTGTTCATTCCTGCAAAAGTACTTAATATTGCGGTATGATTCAACCTCCTCGACTAGCACCAGGTTACACCATCGGCATTCTTTGTCCAGCTGGTGCGATCCCAATGGAAAAAGTGACTATTTGTGCTCATGTTCTTGAGTCATGGGGGTTTCAGGTTCGTATTGGAAATACAGTTGGGACTAAGTTTGGTCATTTTGCTGCCTCAGATTCGGACAGGCAAAAAGAGCTGCAATCGATGATGGACGACCCTGAAATTCAAGCTATTTTATGTGCTCGTGGTGGATATGGATTGAGTAGAATTGTGGCAGGTCTAGACTTTACTAAATTTAAAGCTAATCCAAAATGGGTCATTGGTTTTAGTGATGTCACCGTGCTTCATGCTGCATTGCAAAGGCAAGGCATTCAAAGTATTCATGGCCCTATGTCGGCAGGTTTTGGCAAAGGAGAGGAAGGGCTGCCTTATATCAATGCTTTAAAAAAAATGTTGGAGGGCAATGCAGAACCGGTACAAGCAAAAGCCAATCCAGCCAACTGTTTGGGCAATGCTGAGGGTATTTTGGTAGGAGGTAATTTATGCCTAATCACCCATTTAATTGGCAGCGAAAATCAATTGGATACCCGTGGCAAAATCTTATGCATAGAAGATGTGGGGGAGTTTCATTATAACGTAGATAGGATGTTGATACAATGTAAAAATGCAGGTCTATTCAGCGAGCTGGCTGGACTTGTAGTAGGTGGGTTTACGGACATGCAGGATGATGCCAATGATTTTGGAGAAACCGTCATGGAAATGATTCAACGCATCACCAAGGGGACAACCTATCCAATTTGCTATGGTTTCCCAATAAGCCATGAATTAGACAATATGCCCGTACAGCTGGGAGCTACCTATGCTTTGTCAGTTAAATCCGAGTCGGTTCTTTTAACAAAAATCTAAGGCTACAGATACATTTATACATTAAATTTGTATTCTAAATTGTATCCTATGCTAAAATCATTTTTAACTTCAATCGCTTTTATTTTGGCAGGCTTGCAAGTAGTTGCAGCACAATCTTATGTCTTATCTGGAATAGAAAAAACAGATAAAGACCAGATGCAATATGAGGTATTAGGAAAAGTAGATGGACGATACTGGATTTATAAAAACAATGAGGGTATTGCTACGATTGCTCAGTATGATGGACAAATGAAACTAGTGCAACAAAATGACTTAAGTTTTTTACCAAAAAAATTGAATGCGATAGAGTTTGTTACAAAATCAAATAGGGTATACGCTTTTTATCAATTTCAATCGGCTACTACAATGTATGCAATGGTGGCTGAGTTAGATGAAAAAGCACAGCTAATTGGTTCGCCAATTATTGTGGACACAGCAGAAAAAATACGACCAGGATCTACTACAAAAATATTTAATTTAATAGAAAGTCAAGACCGCTCTAAATTACTTTTATTTAGTGTTAACACTACTAATGCTGCTGCGATCAAAATAAAGACAATGGCATTAAGCACACCATTTGGTCTTTTGAATGAAGCAACAATTAGTATCAATGCAGAAAATAAAAAAAGCAATCTTTCAGACTTTGCATTAGATAATAAAGGGAATTTATTTTGTCTAAGAAATGTTGAGCAGCCCAATGCAGCTCCTGTTGTAAGCTTATTATATATGGCAGCAGATGGGTCTGAGGTAATTGAAACACCTATAGTAAATAACAGTTTATTATTAGATGATATTCGTTTGAAAATTAATAACGCTAACGGAACTGTTCTGGTACAATCTTTTTACGCAACTGAAAAAAAAGGATCGATAGAGGGGCTGTATACTTTTATTTGGGACACGCAACGTAAACAAAATACGATCAGTAATGCGAGTCGTTTTACCGACGCAATCAGAGAACAAGTGAAGGATCGAAAAAATAATAAAAAAGCATTTGATGATTATTATTTTGATCAAGTGCAACCAAATGCAGATGGCAGCTTTGCGGTGATTGCAGAAATTGCTAAAACAACTTCGAACCGAAATGCATTTTCAAGATGGGATTATTACTGGGGTGGCCCTTTTTACAATCCGTTTATTTTTAGTTACTGGAACCGTCCTTTTGGATTTTATCCATGGGCAAGATTTGGTTGGGGAATGATGCGACCTTGGGGCTGGGGACCAGGTTGGGGACTTGGATGGGGCTGGGGTTGGAACAATTGGATGATGCAACCTTTCGGAGGTTTTGGTTATCCATCTGTTACCTATAGCGCTGGGAAAGTGGCTATCATGAATTTTGATGCAAGCGGGAATATCCAATCTGTAAAGACGATTGACAAGCAACAATCAGACCTAAGCGTAGATCAGTTTATTGGTTATGGACAAATAGTGAATTCGTCTGGCACTCATTTTTTATACTATCAGAAAGCTAAAGGGGTGAAGCAATTAGTGCACCGTAGATTAACCAATACAAATGAACTAGTGCAAGGTGTCAATATACCACTGAATGAAAAGCAAATCGAATGGATGCCTAGATCTTTAAAACAAGTTGACGACAAAGAAGCGATCCTTCCTTATCAATCAAAAGGAAAATTAGGCTTTGCTAAAATTACCATCCAATAATTCATGGTATTTTTATTCAGAGACAGGTCCGATATTAATTTACTATTTCTAGTAATATTAAGTGTACTGGTGCATTTTCATTTTTATTGGGAAGCGCCTTTAGTGATTGCTAACCCTTCTGATGGCTTATTGGCTTACTTGCTTTTTCAGTATATACAACCATTGCCGCCACTTGTACTTATTGTACTTTTTCATGTGATTGTAATAACACAAGCGCTTAGGCTCAACATATTAGTAAGTAAGTTTAAAATGTTCCAGCAAGTGAGTTATTTGCCTGCATTTACTTTTGTACTATTGACGGCATTATTCCCGTTTTGGGACGCAATCAGTTCTGGATTGATTGCCAACGTATTTGTTATATGGATTTTAATAAAACTTAATCGTTTATATGATCAGACACAGCCTCAGACGGTAGAATTTAATATTGGGTTAATTGTTGGATTTTCTATTCTATTATATGAGCCTATAGCAATTCTAATACCTGTTGTGCTTTTTGCTTTGGCTATCATTAGGCCATTTAGGTTAGCCGAATGGCTTGTCTTGATGATGGGGATTTTGTTGCCTTTCTATTTTATATTTACCTACGTCTTTTTAACGGATTCCGCAGCTGCATTTACTGCCTTTTTACCTAAATTGGATTGGAAAAACCCTTTAACAGGGATGGGCCTGAAAGCAAGTATTTCTTTAATTTTTATTGGTATTCAATTAATAATTGGATTGTACTTTTGGCAGGATCAGCAAAATAGGTTTATCATTCAAGTTAGAAAGTATTGGGGGGTAATGTTATTGATGCTTTTTTTGACATTTTTTCAGCCCATTATCTTTTCTTCACAGGCTTTATATGCTTCTGCAATCGTATTGGCACCATTAGCAAGTTTTATTAGCTTTTGTTATGCTACCCCTAAACAATTGCTCCTGCCTAATATATTGTTCTGGATTGCTGCGGGTTTGATTGTGTATAACCACCTTTTATAAGTGTAGAATTAGGACTTTATGGCAAGGGTAATTTAAGTACCTTTGTAATTCTATTTTACTCAACTATTTAAGCTTTAGATTATGAAATTTGGCGTACTAGTTTTCCCTGGTTCAAACTGTGACAGAGACATGCAAGATGCATTGGAGAAAGACCTTGGCTTTGAAGTACAAATGCTTTGGCATAAGGACAGTGATTTGTCTCATTTTAATACGGAAGATTGTATTGTTTTGCCAGGTGGATTTTCTTATGGTGATTACTTACGTTGTGGAGCAATTGCAAAATTCAGTCCTATGATGCAGTCGGTGATCGAGTTTGCAAACAAAGGCGGTAAGGTATTAGGTGTTTGTAACGGGTTCCAAATTTTATGCGAGTCTGGATTATTGCCGGGGGCTTTACTACAAAATGCAAACCAACAGTTTATTTGTAAAAATGTTTTTATTAAAGCAGAAAATAGCGAGCCATTGCAAATTCCAATTGCACATGGAGAAGGACGCTATTTTGCAGACGAAGCAACATTGGCTAGCCTAGAAGCAAATAAACAAATCATTTTTCGTTATTGCGATGAAAATGGACAGGTAGGTGGCGCAGCAAATCCAAATGGTGCAATTATGGACATTGCAGGTATTTGTAATGCAAAAAGAAATGTATTTGGCATGATGCCACATCCAGAAAGAGCAACCAATCCTGCACTCTCTAATACTGACGGGGTGAAGGTATTCGAATTATTAGGTTTGTTGAAAACTGTAGCGGCAATTTAAATCGAAGCACATTTAAAAGATCGATCCATGATCGACTGTGGTTGTTTGGTATTTTGAAGATCAATTATTTTTTAAAAATATATCAGATGAAAAAAATATTCCTTGCTTTATTCCTTTTGGCTTGCTCAATGCAAAGTCAAGCTCAAAAAATATCGCCTGTAAAGTGGACTTATCAAGCTGTAAAAAAAGCGGACAAACAATACGATATTATTATTACTGCCAATGTGGATGCCCCATGGCATATCTATTCCCAATTTGTAAAAAAGGGACCAGTGCCAACTACAGTTCAATTTGCTAAAAATCCATTAGTTGTTTTAAAAGGCGCCACAAAAGAAGTAGGCAATTTGGAAAAGAAGTTTGATAAAAATTTTGGTGCAGTGATAGGCTCATTTGGTGGAAAGGTTCAATTCATACAACCTATTACGTTGAAAGTGACAACCAAGACTAAGTTGTCTGGCACTATCGAATATATGGTTTGCAATGAAGAGAAATGTTTGCCACCAACAAAGCAAAGTTTTGAAGTAGATATTCAATAATTATTGATTTAATCATCATAAAAGGCTTTACGCCAAAAAAGTATAATGCGTAATATATTCCTCACATGCATCGGCTTGCTTTTAGCTGTCTTCAATCTACATGCACAAGCAGATAGTATTGCAAAAACAACAGTTAAGATCAATGCTATAAATGATTCAGTTTATGCTGTAAAAGTAGGTGTACAGTTGCAGCCAGGTTGGAAAGTATATGATGCGAATGCAGAAGATGGACTGGAGGCACCAAGTTTACAATTTACTTTAGAAACAGCGTTGGCTAAAAATAAACCACAGTTTTCCATAACCTCAGTAACACAAAGCGACCCTTTGTTTACCAATCCCAAAGTCTTTAAAAGCAATTTTGATATTAGTCAAGATATCTTGATCAATGGTTTTCAGCCAGATAGTTTAAAAGGGAAACTCGTAATGAGTGTCGGTAAGGATTTGGCATTTTATGTGATAGAATTACCCATCTCATTACCGCTACTATATGGACAAAAAACAAGTCAATTTAGTATTCTATTACCTGAGTCTGCACGCAATGCGCCTGAAAATGCTTGTGGTGAAACAACCACAAGTTCTAGTGCAGATAGTGGCGCTTGGGGTGTGTTCTTTTTAGGATTCCTGGGGGGCTTAATTGCACTGGTTACGCCTTGTGTATTCCCGATGATTCCTGTGACGGTTTCTTTCTTTACTAAAAGATCTAAGACAAGAAAACAAGGTATTCAAAATGGATTAATCTATGGGTTAAGTATTTTCTTGATTTATGTTTTAGCTAGTGTACCTTTTCATATTGTAGGTAATGTACAACCAGAAATTTTTAATAGCATCTCAACAAACGCTTGGTTGAATATTGCTTTCTTTGCTATTTTTATCTTTTTCTCTATATCTTTCTTCGGCTATTTTGAAATTAGCTTGCCTTCTGGTATTGCTAATAAAGCAGACGCAAAAAGTGGGTTAGGAAGTTTGGGCGGCATCTTTTTTATGGCCATTACATTGGCTATTGTTTCATTCTCTTGTACGGGTCCAATACTAGGTACCTTATTAGTAGGGTCATTGCAAGGAGGCGCATGGGCTTTAACACAAGGCATGGCTGGGTTTGGCTTGGCATTGGCTTTGCCTTTTACTTTATTTGCGATCTTCCCTCAATGGTTGCAAAGTTTACCAAAGTCTGGTGGCTGGTTAGATACCGTGAAAAAAGTATTGGCTTTTGTTGAATTGGCTTTAGCATTTAAATTTTTATCCAATGCAGATTTAGTCCAACATTGGGGTCTATTAAAAAGAGAAGTTTTTATTGGTATTTGGATTTTAATTAGCCTTGGACTAAGTGCTTATCTTTTTGGGTTTTTATTATTGCCACATGATGTTAAAGGCGCAAAGATTGCATTAGGAAGAAAAATGCTTGGCGGACTTGCATTAGGTTTTGCGCTTTATTTAGGTGCAGGGTTGATGCCTCAAAACGCCAACAACTTAAAATTATTAAGTGGTTTCCCTCCACCAACACATTACAGCTTATTTGCAACAGATAGTACAAGCCATGGTTTAAAGGCAGACGTAGTCAACGACTATACAAAAGCATTGACGATAGCGAAAGCACAACAAAAGCCAATTTTGATTGACTTTACAGGGTGGGCATGTGTGAATTGTAGAAAGATGGAAGAACAGGTTTGGACAGATCCTGAAGTGGCCGCTTTTATCAAAGAAAATTTTATTTTACTTTCCTTATATGTGGATGATCGTGCAAAGCTTCCTGTAGCAGAACGTTTTGTTTATACAACACAAGGTGGGCAGCAAAAACAAATCAATACAGTAGCGGATTTATGGGCCACTTTTGAGACTGAAAATTTTAATCAGTCTTCTCAGCCTTTGTATGTTGTATTGAGTCCAGAGCAAGTGCTGCAATCCAATCCTATTGGTTATACGCCGGATATTCAGCAATACCTTACTTGGTTGAAATGTAGTGCGAAGAAAAAATAAATCATTTTATATAAATAAAGAAGGCCCCAATTGGGGCCTTCTTTATTTTAGTCGGGGGAAACTATTTTTAAACTTACATCGTCATTCCTCTTTCGTTCATCATTTTTCTTAAGTTGATTAATCCATAACGCATTCTTCCTAAAGCAGTATTGATACTGCAGTTAGTTAATGTAGCAATTTCTTTGAAACTTAAATTTGCATAGTGCCTTAACACAATAATTTCTCTTTGTTCCTCTGGTAATAGGCCAACTAGTTCCTGGATATTTTTATGTGTTTGAGCTCGAGTCATTTTATAATCTGCAGAATGGTCGGTATGCTTAATCACTTCGAATATATCTTGGTCATCACTTGTTTTGATAACTGGAGTACGTTTTACTTTTCTAAAATGGTCTACACAAAAATTATGTGCAATTCTTAAAGCCCAAGGAAGGAATTTTCCTTCTTCTGCATATTTTCTTTGCTTTAAATTGTCAATGATTTTAATAAAAATTTCTTGAATTAAATCTTCTGCTAAATAGCTGTCTTTTACCATAAATAAAATGGTGTTGAAGATTTTTTCTTGGTAACGGTCAATCAATGCATCGAAAGCGCGGGTATTGCCTCCTTGGAAAGATTGAATCAATTCGTTGTCTGTTAGTTCAACTACTTTGTTCATGTTTGTTTTTTTATAGGTTGTTCTTAGGTCGGGTATTAGGGATACCGCTGGATTAGTTTTGGAAAATTACTAGCTTATTGTGCTCAATACGTAATTGTGGGAAACAAGAAATTTGCTTCAAGGATATCCACATTGCATTATTTAAAATAATTGTGACAAAGAACGCAACCAATTGACCGCTATGGTGTTATTTTGTAGTATGGCTGTAACTAAAAAAGAGCAAGAAAACAAAGGGCGAGATGCCATTGAAGTGGTGGGCGCAAGGGTACACAACCTGAAAAACGTCTCAGTTACATTTCCCAGGAATCAATTTATTGTGGTAACGGGTGTCTCGGGCAGTGGAAAGTCCTCTTTAACCATTGACACTTTATTTGCAGAAGGGCAGCGCCGTTATGCGGAGAGCTTATCTTCCTATGCAAGACAATTTATGTCAAGAATGGGCAAGCCAGATGTAGATTATATTAAGGGTTTATGTCCTGCCATTGCCATTGAGCAAAAAGTGACTACCCGTACTCCAAGAAGCACGGTGGGTAGTATGACAGAGATCTATGAGTATTTGAGGGTCTTATTTGCGAGAATCGGTAAAACCTATTCACCAATCAGCGGGAAAGAGGTTAAAAAACAAGATGTACAGGATGTTTTATCCTTTATTCAAAAGGGAAAGCAAGGGGATAAGATGGTACTCTTGGTTTTGTTTAAGCAACATGCTAAAAGAGATATTCAAGAAGAACTAAATATTCTGATGCAGAAAGGCTTTGCCCGTATTTATTTAAGGGCACCGAAAACTGCGCCAGTACTATTAAGAATTGAAGACGCGCTGAATTGGACAAAAAAAGAAGTCCAACAAAACTTTAAAGACAAAGAAATATATATTTTAATTGATCGTGTCGTTGTAAAAACATTTGAGGAGGACGATATACATCGATTGACGGATTCTATTGGAACTGCATTTTACGAAGGAGAGGGCATCGTGTGGGTAGAGCAAAACGAATCCAATTTAGTGAGTTTTAATAATAAGTTTACACTAGATGGGATTGAGTTTGATGAACCAAGCCCTAACTTATTTTCATTTAACAATCCATTTGGTGCTTGTCCTACCTGCGAAGGGTACAGTCAAGTATTGGGTATTGATGCCAACTTGGTCATACCCAATCCACATTTATCCGTATACGATGGCGCAGTGGCACCATGGAAAGGGGAAAAGCTTTCTTGGTGGAAGGATCAATTTGTTAAAGAAGCAGGCAAGGAAGGATTCCCAATACATCAACCCATTCATAAATTAACCAAGGCGCAACTGCAACAACTTTGGAAGGGTGTTGGCAAGGCTTATGGTATAGATGATTTCTTTAAAGATGTAGAAGCGCATTTATATAAAGTACAGTTTCGTGTTTTATTAAGTAGGTATCGTGGCAGGACCGATTGCCCAGATTGTCTAGGTTATCGTTTGCGCAAAGAAGCTTTGTATGTAAAAATTGCAGACCAACATATTGGTCAGCTTTGTGCGATGCCTGTGAAGGATTTACAAGTTTGGTTTAATGAATTAAAATTAAATCCAACAGACATGGTGATTGCAAAGCGTGTGTTGATGGAAATTGAACAACGCATTCAAACACTAATGGATGTGGGTTTGGGCTATTTAACTTTAAGTCGATTAGCGAATAGTTTGAGTGGTGGTGAGAGTCAGCGTATTCAGTTAACAAGATGTTTGGGAAGCAATTTAACCAACTCCTTATATATTTTGGACGAGCCATCTATTGGTCTTCATTCAAGAGATACAGAGCGATTGATTAAAGTATTACAAAACCTAAGAGACCTAGGCAATACAGTAGTAGTGGTGGAGCATGACGAGCAAATTATGAGAGAGGCTGATTATATTATTGATATGGGCCCATTGGCAGCGCACTTGGGAGGAGAAGTAGTTGCTGTGGGTAATGCCAAGCAATTGATGAAAGATAAGAGCAGTTTGACTGGTAAATATTTAAGTGGTGCTTTATCTATTCCTATTCCAGCAAAAACAAGGTCAGCAAAACATACTATTCAATTGGAAGGTGCATTCTTGCATAATTTAAAAAATATTGATGTGCAATTCCCGTTGCAATGTTTGACGGTGGTATCGGGGGTGAGTGGAAGTGGTAAAACGACATTAGTGAAACAGGTTTTATACAATGCATTATTAGATGCAAAGCAATTGCCAACAGAAATGAAAGGCGGTTTCAGCGCGATTAAAGGAGACTTGCATTTATTTGATCAAATAGAAATGGTGGATCAAAATCCAATTGGTAAATCCTCAAGAAGCAATCCTGTTACCTATATCAAAGCTTACGATGCTATAAGAGATATTTATTCTAAACAAGCTTTATCAAAAATTAGAGGCTTCTTGCCAAAGCATTTTTCATTCAATGTAGATGGTGGAAGATGTGATACCTGTAAAGGAGAAGGGGAACAATTAGTAGAAATGCAATTTCTAGCAGACGTGCATTTAGTATGTGAGGATTGTGGCGGAAAAAGATTCAAAGAAGCAGTATTAGAAGTACAATATAAAGGAAAGAATATTCACGATGTACTTGAGATGAGTGTGGACGAAGCGATTGAATTTTTTGCTGAAGAAAAGAATATTGTGCTAGCAATAAGTCCATTACAAGAAGTGGGATTGGGATACGTGAAGTTGGGTCAAAGTAGTAGTACCTTAAGTGGCGGAGAAGCACAAAGGGTTAAGTTGGCTAGTTTCTTAGGCAAAGGAAAAGCAAGTAGTAAAATGTTATTCATATTTGACGAGCCAACCACCGGCTTGCACTTTCACGATATCCATAAACTATTGAAAGCTTTTAATGCTTTAATAGATCAGGGGCATTCCTTGATTGTAGTGGAACACAACACAGACATTATCAAGTGTGCCGATTGGGTGATTGATATGGGCCCAGAAGCGGGTGTTAATGGAGGAACAGTCGTTTATGCAGGATTGCCCTCTGGTTTATCAAAGTCTAAAGCATCACAGACGGGGAAATACTTAGGCTAAATTCTATGTAACTTATTCATTATCAATAATTTGTAGCTCAATAATTAGCTAGTTCCAATTTTTATACATTAAATTTATGTAACTGAAAAATAGTTGCATAAATTTGTATGACAAAGAAAAACAAACTACTAGAAAGATTTTTAAGCCTACCTAAGGATTTTACTTACAATGAATTAAAATCAATGTTAAGTAGTTTAGGATATCAAGAACACCACTTAGGAAAAACCTCTGGGTCAAGGGTTTTATTTTTTAATGAATCCATATCTCATGAATTTAAACTACATAAACCGCATCCAGGGAAAATCATTAAACCTTACTTAATGAAGTATATCTATGAAAATTTAAAAGATAGAATTTTATGAAAAATACATTAAACTATAAAGGCTTTATTGGATCTGTTAATTATACAGATGAAGATCAAGTTTTATATGGTAAAATTGAGGGTATATCTGATTTGGTAACTTATGAATCAACCGAAGTTGGGGATTTAATTAAACAATTTAAGATTTCTGTAGATGAATATATTGAGAGTTGTAAGCATTTTAATAAGCCACTAATGAAAAGCTTTAAAGGATCCTTTAATGTTCGCGTTAAGCCTGAAATACACCAAAAGGCAGCTATGCTTGCCACTACAAAAGGGATTAGCTTAAATCAACTCGTACAAAAAGCAATTGAAAGAGAGATAGAAGCTGCATAGGCTAGGTTTCATTTTAACGTATATTTATTTTGATAACTAAAAAATTAGTTATAATATTGACTATTAAATTAGTTAG
>CAZAOF010000033.1:0-13814 GCA_964486665.1 uncultured Sediminibacterium sp. | reverse complement strand
CTTCTGTTCATGTGAACCAACTTTAGAAAGTTCAATCTTCTTTTTTGAGTATTTGATTGTTGGCCAAACAATTTAATGGCTTCTTTGTTATGATATTAAATACATTCAACTATGGCGAACTATTTAGTTATTGGAGGCTCTTCTGGCATTGGTCAACAAATTGTTACACAACTTGCTCAAGAGGGACATAAGGTGTATGCAACGTATAATACACATCCAATAAATGCTAGTAGTCCAAATATATTTGCACAGTCATTGAATGTATTGGACGAGACTTTGTCATTTGACTTCTTACCAGAAAGTTTAGACGGACTGGTTTATTGCCCGGGAGCCATCAGCCTTCGCCCCTTTGCTAGAATTTCTGCAGCTGATTTCACGCAAGACTTTAATTTACAAGTTGGAGGAGCTATTAAATCAATTCAAGGCGCTTTGCCTAAATTAAAACTAGCCACCAATGCCTCTATTATATTATTTTCAACTGTGGCGGTACAAATGGGCTTAAACTTCCATAGTCAAGTGGCCGCATCCAAGGGTGCCATTGAAGGTTTAACAAGAGCGCTTTCTGCAGAATTGGCGCCAAGCATCAGAGTTAATTGCATTGCTCCTTCATTAACCGATACGCCTCTAGCAGCAAGTCTTTTAAATTCTGAACAGAAATTAGAAGCCAATGCACAAAGACATCCACTTAAAAGAGTAGGTACGGTACAAGATATTGCCGAGATGGCTTGTTTTTTATTATCTAATAAAAGCACATGGATCACCGGTCAGGTCTTACATGTTGACGGAGGCATGGGCGTAATTAAATAATTACTGCTTTGATCTTCTTCTTGCTTCTTCTGCTTCCTTGTATATTCTTATCCAAGTAAGGGAGATATCAATTACTGCTAATAAAGGTCCTAACACAATAACCATAATCACTTCTAGACCTGGAGAGTAACCAATAACGCCATCTAAAGAGATGTTTCTTGATCTTTTAAAAAGTTTATAGACGCAGTAAACAGCGGAGATTAACCATATCGCAAAGATTATATTTTTATCCATTGTGTTTATTTTGAGTGAATATAATAAATTTTGTTTTATTTGCAACACTACCTATAAGCTTAATTATGAAAAAGTATAAGTCCTTTCTATTCATCCTCTTATTGTGTTTTTCCTATAATATACAAGCCCAGCATACTAAATCGGCCGTGCAATTAAGTGGTGTTTTTAAAGATGTTCTAGGAAGGGTTCAAGACACTGTTGTTAAAAGGGTATTAGCTGACCCCAAGTTCTATAGAGTTCAAATTGTATACACACAAATCGATCGAGATCAACAAGGTAAAGCCACTTTTACCAATCATCTTCTTCATGCCGATTCTTCCAACTATTTTAATCCTGCTTCAATGGTCAAAATGCCTTTGGCGTTTTTGGCTTTAGAGCATTTAAACGAAATGAATATAAAAGGAGTAGACAAATTTACTTCTATGCAATTTGACAGCAGTTATGAAAGACAGGTTGCTATGTATGAAGATCCTAGCGCTGAAAATAAAAAACCATCTATCGCCCACTTTATCAAGCGTGCATTTTTAATTTCAGAGAATGACCCGTATAATAGACTTTATCAATTTATTGGACAAGGAGAGGCTAACAAAAAGTTGAAACAAAAGGGCTATACTTCTTCAAGAATTACTAGGCAGTTTATGGGTTTTACAGAGTTACAAAATAGACATACCAATGGCATTCAATTTTTAAATAATCAGGGTAATACAATTTTGACTTTAGCGCCTCAGTACAATACAGACAGCTTTTGGTTTCCCAAGCCTGTTTTAATTGGGGATGCGCATTGGAACAGTAAGGACGAATTAATACAAGCTCCGTTTGATTTTACTAAGCATAATAATATTTCATTAGCCGACATGCAGAAAATGCTACAAGCGGTTGTATTTCCTTCATCGGTTTCAAAACAAAACAGATTCAATATCCCCGAAGAGGACAGGTTGTTTTTGTTACAATATTTATCTCAGTATCCTTCCGAAACGAATTATCCTAAATATGACAGCTCCGTTTTTTATGACAGCTATGTAAAATTCTTTTTTCAAGACAGCACGCATACCATTCCCAATCACATTAGAGTGTTCAATAAGGTGGGTTGGGCTTATGGGTTTATTACAGATGTATCTTATGTACTTGATACAAAAAACAACATTGATTATATGTTGTCTGCTACCGTATATGTTAATAGCGATGGTGTGGTGAATGATTCAAAATATGACGAAGAAACAATAGGTTTCCCATTTTTTAAAGCGATAGGCGCCGCTTTTTATAATTATGAATTAAACCGTAAGAGACTTTATCAGCCCGCTTTACAAAACCAAGTCAAACAATACGAAAAACGCAATCCAAGAGATACTAGGCCTAGCATTTTACATGCTGACAATTAATATCTATAGGATTGCGTCTTTATTATGAATCTACATCAGCCACTACCAAATAGCACCCATACCCAGTGACCATAATTCTTTATTCATGGTAGGTATAGCTTCCATCTTTAAGTAATTTCCTCTTGCTTTTAATTTTTCCCATTCCTGGTTGTACTCTTTTAATAAATCTAAAGAAGGTTGATTTACTTGTGGTATATCGCTTTCGGTTTGATTCATTAAGAACATATAATTTGCTGTAAACTTATTAGGGAAATTTTCTACATCATCATATGATGTTGACTGTCTTTGAATCATCTCTTCATCCCAGGCTTTTAATTTTGCAATCAAGGATACTGCGTTTTGTTGAAGCGTCGTATATTTTACATCATTAAGATGTGGACTTGATTGTAGCTTTTTAACCAATGCTTCTAAGTGTTCGCTGTTTGTTTTTAACTCATTGACTAAGTTATGCATTTCGGTTACGGTAGATTCCATCAAAGACATCACAGCATCATATTGGATGTATTCGGCCTTACTAGTAGTATAGTTTGGATTGGCTACAATTGTTCCTGTTGTAGTTGCTAATGTATTTGAACCTGTGCTAAGGGTTATTTGATAGATTCCAGGTATGGCTTTGTGTCCATTGAAACTGCTTTCAATATAAACATTTGGTATCGCCGAAACTGTTGCATGTCGTAGGTTCCAAACAAAGCGATTTAATCCTTTAGACTTGCTTAGAGTTGGCTCTTTTCTAGGTCCACCGTCATATTTTTTATAATGCTCATCTGGTTTTGAGCTGAAAGAGCGAACCAATTTACCTTGCGCATCTCTTATCTCCATTTTTAATTCAACTGAATCTGCAATGGACGGCAACTGATAATAGATAACCATTCCTGTTGCTGGATTGACACCAGTGCTTGTTTTTGCTCCTGTAAAGCTATCATCATTATTATCTAGCTCACTATATCCTGTAACCAACATGGTAGGCATTGGGGTATAGATTTTTCCTGTGTTTACATTCGCACTATAATTGCGAATTAAGTTAAGATCATCTAAGATCCAAAATGATCGACCGGAGGTTGCTGCGATTAAATTATTTTGATGAATACGTAAATCTGTGATCGGAGTAAGTGGTAAGTTTAACTGAAAAGGATCCCAGTTTTTCCCGCCATTGTTTGAGATATAAATACCTAATTCGGTACCTGCAAATAATAAATCTTTTACTTGCTCATCTTCACGTACTACTCTTGTAAATGCATTTGTTGCAATGCCTGTATTTATTTTTGTCCAGGTGTTTCCGTAGTCTGTTGACTTGTATAAACCTGGTGTATGGTCATTAAACTTATAACGCGTTGTTGCGATATAAACTGTTGCCTTATCATGTGGTGATACCTCAATGGCATTGATTAAACATTCTGCTAGTCCAGCTGGTGTAATGTTTTTCCATGTAGCGCCACCGTCCTTTGTGAGGTAAACTAGACCATCATCGCTTCCTGTATAGATGACGCCTTTCTCATGAGTCGATTCTATTACATATGCTAACGTGCCATAATTTTCTGCACCTACTGCCTCGTTAGTAAAAGGAATACCTGGCTTACCTTGTTTTGATTTTTCATTGCGGGTTAAGTCTGGTGAAACTTCTTTCCATGTTTTTCCCATGTCAGAAGTTTTCAATAAATATTGTGCTCCGTGATAATAAGTATTCGGTTCATGCTTACTCCAAATAATTGGAGCATTCCAGTTATAACGATATTTAATGTCTTTTGCGTCTCTTCCTAAATACTGAATTGGCGCTGCCATGATATTGGTGCTCGCTTTTGTTTTTGTATCTAATACTTCTATGGTTCCTTGATAAGAACCTCCTAAAACATACCTTGGATTGTTTGGATCAAACGCTAAGAAGGCGCTTTCTCCTCCTGCAGATGCTGACCAATGTTTTTCGTCAATACCACCCGCACCAATTGCCCTACTCGCAATCTTTACAGAACTATTGTCTTGTTGACCTGCATAAATATTATAGGGAGTTTCATTGTCTACGTTGATTCTATAAAACTGTGCTGTCGGCATATTATTTTGACTGCTCCAAGATTTTCCGCCATCATGTGTAACTGCTGCGCCACCATCGTCAGCAATGACCATGTTTTTTCCATTGCTTGGATGAATCCATAGATTATGATAATCGCCATGTGTTTCTGCAAAGTCTGTAAAGGTTTTTCCACCGTCAATGGATTTTAAAGAAGGTGCACTCATCACGTACACGGTGTTTTCATCTGTTGGATCTGGAAACAACTCAATATAATACCAAGCCCTTTGAATCAATCTATGGCTCTTGTTAATTTGTGACCAACTAGCTCCAGCATCTTCTGAAACATATAATCCACCCGCGTCTTTACTAAAATCACTTTCGATTAATGCGTATACTTTTTCTGGATTCGCTCTTGACACGGCGATAGACATTTTACCCATTTCTTTTGGCAATCCATTTTCCATTTTATTCCAGCTGTTTCCTCCGTCTGTAGATTTGTATAAACCACTTCCTGGCCCACCACTAATCACCTGCCAAGGCAAACGACCATGCTCCCACATGGCTGCATATAAGATAGATGGATTTTGCATGTCCATTGATAATTCTGCAGACCCTGTTTTATCGTCTACATACAAAACCTTTTTCCAACTTGTTCCACCATCTATTGATTTGTAAATACCGCGTTCTGTCGATTTGCTATATAAAGCACCCTGTGCTGCAACAAAAACGATATTTGGATTTTTTGGATCAATCACAATTCTTGAAATATGTTGTGTAGCATCTAAGCCCATTTTTTTCCAAGTCTTTCCCGCATCGGTACTTTTATAAACACCATCTCCGTGGTGTGTCATCACCCCTCTAATAGCGTGTTCGCCCATGCCCACATAAACAATATTAGGATCACTTTCTGCTACTGCCACTGCACCAACAGAGCCCGTTTTAAAAAAACCATCAGATATATTATTCCAACTAATACCGCTATTTTCTGTTTTCCATAAACCGCCGCCCGTAGTTCCCATATAATAGACTGCACTATTGTTTAAGACCCCAGTTGCAGTATTGGATCGGCCACCTCTAAATGGACCAATACTTCTCCATTTTACTGTGCTAAGTTCTTTATTCCAATCCTGTGCATACACTATTTGGACAAATGCCAAAATACTTACCAATCCAATTATCTTTCTTATCATAAAAATGTTTTAACTCCAATAAATTTAAGCAAAAAAAAGACCCATTGTGTAATGGGCCTTAGTATCTTTTAAAAATAGCGTATAGCTAGTTAGTTTATACTCGGTAAAAATCTGCCTTCCAGTTTTGGATAGCTTGCTTGATCTCTTTGCCAGACATACTGTTTGTTGCCGCTTTTTCTGCTAGTGCAGGAAATTCAGCATCAGGTGCAAATCTTAATGCAACCACCTGAGCTACTGTTAAACTAGAAGGAAGCAACTTGCCGGTTAATACAAAATGACGCAAGTTTTCCTCTGCACGAATGGCTCTGTCCTGTGCCTTTAAAGAAAAAATTCTTGTAAAAGCAAATAGTAAAAACAAGATGATGCTTGTTAAAACTAATAAGCTAG
The DNA here is from genome assembly GCA_964486665.1 of uncultured Sediminibacterium sp. Taxonomy (GTDB): domain Bacteria; phylum Bacteroidota; class Bacteroidia; order Chitinophagales; family Chitinophagaceae; genus Sediminibacterium. Next base: position 7,812 of record CAZAOF010000033.1, on the reverse strand, counting down.
CTAGGTATTTATTTTCAGGACTTGCTTTTAAAGCATAGTTAACCGAACCGCCCATTAACGCAAGAATTGCTGGAGCTGTAACATAATGATATCCGGTGACCATTTGAGCATGGTTTTTAAAATTTTGTTCTTTCATATTGTATTTTTTGTCCCAGCAAGATAATTACTTTGTTTAGTTTTATCCTCATGAATTTTCAATACGCATCCGATTTGCATCTTGAATTTGCACAAAACAAAAAAGCAATCTTAAAAAAACCGCTGGTACCTTGTGCTGATATTTTATTATTAGCGGGTGATATCATGCCACTTTGTGCTATGCACCTGCATCAAGATTTTTTGAATTATATAAGTGATCATTTTAAAATGACTTATTGGATTCCTGGCAACCATGAATATTTTGGAAGTGATTTTGCTGACAGGCCAAGCTCTTTTGAAGAAAAGATTCGGCCTAATATTGTACTGCTTAATAATGTATCAAAGTATATAGCGGATAGTAGCGGGCAAATCCAACTAGTGTTTGCTACACTTTGGTCCTATATTCCTACAGATCTAGCCGAAGTTGTTCAAAAAAGGATGCGTGATTTCGAACAGATTCAATACAATGGTGGGCCAATCACCCCTGACGTTTATAATGAGGCACATGCAGCGGCCTTAGCATTTTTAGCATCTGCCTTGGATCAATCGGATGCTGCTGTTCCCAAGCCAACCAGACAGTTAGTCATTTCTCACCATTTGCCGAGTTTTTTAAATTACCCCAAAAAACACCAAAATGACCCAATAAATGTAGGTTTTGCCTCAAATTTGGACGATTTTATCCAAAAAATGGCACCAAATGCATGGATTTACGGACATCATCATGCTAATATTCGCCCCTTTTATATAGGGGAAACGCAATTATTGACAAACCAGTTGGGCTATATTAAACACAGGGAAGGACAGGGCTTTAGTCGAGAAGCAATTGTCACCCTCTAGGATCCTCCAAAGACTACTCAAGGAGCCAACATATAGTATTAATTCTATATGCTATAAAAACTAACCAAAATCAGGTCTTTTTTCTATGTAAATTTTACTATTTGAATACTAATATATGTTAACTTGTCGTTAACATATTGAGGCAACTCAGGTGTTTATTATTAACCAAAGATTTTAAATTATGCAAACCAAAGGTTTATGGAGTTTGTTGTTGGTACTATTTGCTAGTATCACCATTGCAAACGCACAACAAAAATTGGTAACAGGTAAGGTTGTCGGAAACGATAAAGCAGCCTTGTCCAACGTTTCCGTTCTTGTAAAAGGAACAAGAGTAGCGACAACGACCGATAATTCGGGCACGTTCTCTATCTCTGTTGCGAACAATCAAGTTTTAACTTTTTCATTGGTTGGATATGAATCCAAAGATGTGAGAGTGGGCAATGCTTCTACTTTAGAAGTACGTCTTTCAGCTAAAGATAACACCCTTGAAGAGGTAGTTGTGACTGCAATGGACATCAAGCGTAACCCTAAGGAATTAGGCTACTCTGTTCAAAAAGTAAAAGGAAGCGAACTTGTAGAAACACAGCGTAACAACTTTGTAAATGGTTTACAAGGTCGTATTGCTGGTTTAACAATTAATCCTACTAGTGGTTTAGCTGGTGCGAGTTCTCAAATTGTATTAAGAGGTTTTAACTCTTTATCATTAGATAACTCTCCTTTATTTATTATAGATGGTGTCATTATTGATAACTCATCAGTAAACGAGAATAACAGAAACACTGGTTTGGCTATTAAGCCAACAAGTGCAAACGTGGCTTCTGAAAACAGATCCAATGACTATACTAACCGTATTGCCGATTTAAACCCGAACGATATTGAAAACGTAACGGTATTGAAAGGTCCAGAGGCAACTGCCCTTTATGGTAGCCAAGCAAGTTCTGGAGCAATTGTAATCACCACTAAAAAGGGTGGAGATAGCGACGGTAAAATAAAAGTGGCTTATGACAATAGCCTTAGATTATCTACTTATACTAGGTATCCTGAGATCATGACTGAATTTGACGCAGGTCTAAACGGTGTTGCGCAAAACATCTTCTCTTATTTTGGTCCTAGATTGCCTTATCCAGTCAATGGAGATAAGAATACTACTCGTTATGACAATTTGCATAATTTCTTTCAAACCAGCTTTTCTAACACACACAATGTATCTTTAGAATATGGTAAGGGAAATCATTCTGTTCGTATGTCAGGATCTTATTTAGACGAGAATTCTCCTGTACCTACCAATAATTTTAGAAAATACAATTTCAGAATTGTATCTAATCATAAGATTGGTAAAACATTGGAAATTTCTCCAAGCGTAAGTTATATCAAGAGCTCTAACGACAAGCCTTTAAGAGGTGTTAGAGGATATGTATTGAGTTTGTTATCTTGGCCTGTTGACAACGATGCAAAAGATTGGTTAAATCCAAATGGCACTAAGAAGGCATTGTTTTCTGGTGACCCAAATGCTGAGTTAGACAATCCTTATTTCAATTTATACAGAAACAGAAGCCGCGATGAAGTATCTAGAACAGTTGCGACACTTGCTGTTAATTACACACCAACTAGTTGGTTAACGATTAATGGTAGAGTTGGTTACGATACTTACCAACAAAATGGATATACTAAGTGGGATTCTGCATCTAACTTCTTGAGCCGTGCTCAAAAAGGTGCTTTAGAAAACTACTACCGTACTTATTATGGATATAACCACACAGTTACAGCTACAGCAAAGAAAAGCTTTGGCAAAATTAACACAAGATTGATGGTGGGTAATATGTGGCAGGATTATGAAACACAAACCACTTCTATTTTTGGTAATAACTTGACTGATGCAAGCAGAACGGATAGTGCTAACACAGCAGTAGCGTCAAGAATTCGTAATAGTAATATGAATCGCTTTGGTCTACCGAATTATAGCATTAATCGTCAGGCAGCTTATTTTGGTGAAGCGGCTGTGAACTATGACAATAAAGTATTCTTCACTTACTCTCATCGTTTTGAGGAATCTTCTATCTTCCCAACTTCAAGCAGAGCGTATAACTATCCTGCAGGAAGTGTGAGTGTGATTATGTCTGACATCTTCCCTATTGTAAAAGAAGTTGCAAGTTATTGGAAGTTGAGAGGTTCGTTAGCGAGTACAGCTCGTTCTAGTGCACCATATGCAAACCAATCTATCTTAAACTTTAACACAGGAAGTGGTGGTGGATACTATTATGATTTCACTAACGCAAATCCTTACTTAACTCCAGAGCGTCAAAAGACAATGGAATTTGGTACAGAGTTGAAGTTCTTAAATGGAAGATTAAGCACTGAAGCAACTTATTATAAGACTGAAAACACAGACTTAATCGCTGAGAATTTTAGAGCGAGTTATGGTACTGGTTATGTTTTAAATACGTTGAATGTGGGTTCAAATGAAAACACAGGTATTGAAGTAGTGTTAGATTATTTAGTGGTGAACAATAAGAATTTTTCTTGGAACACACGCTTTAACTTCAACAGAATGCGTAACAAGGTAACTTCTTTACCAGCTAACGTTCCAGAGTTTTATATTTCTGATACTTGGGTGTATGGTAATGCTAGAGGTGGTTTAACCAATGGTGGACCAACTACAACCATTACTGCAGCGGGATATGCTAGAAACAATGCAGGTCAAATTTTAATCAATCCGGTAAACGGCTTGCCATTAATTGATAACAATTTTAAAGTAAGAGGAGATAGAAATCCAGACTTCACTTTAGGTTGGTTAAACAACATCACTTATAAAGACTTAAGAATTTCATTCTTATGGGACATCAAAGTGGGTGGAGATATTTTTAACGCAACAGAAAGATATTTAACTACAATTGGTAGAAGTGCGATTACTGCTGACAGAGATGTGGCAAGAGTTGTACCTGGTGTTTTAAGAGATGGTAAAGAAAACTCTACTTCTCCAACACCAAACAATGTAGCGATTACACCTGCATTGAACTCATTATTTTATTCTACAATGCCAGAGGAAGCGTTTATTGAAAAAGATGTGAACTGGTTCAGATTAAGAGATCTTTCTTTTAACTACAATGTTAAAAAGTTCTTGAAAGGTGATGTAGATAAATTAGCTAAAACATTAAATGTATTTTTAACGATTAATGATTTATTTCTTATTTCCAACTACAGAGGAGCTGATCCTGCAGTAGGTGCAACAAGTTCTGCTAGCCGTGGTGTTAGTGGATTTGGTTTTGACTATGGCAACATGGGCGCACCAGTTAGCTTCAACTTTGGATTTAGAGCTTCTTTTTAATCAATAAAAACTTTTATTTATGAAATATAATTTTAAAAATCTTTTAGCAATAAGCGCCTTGATTATTTTGGTGGCGTCTTGTTCTAAAAAAATAGATGAAGCTTACCAAAATCCGAACTATGACGTAAAGGTAGCTCCAGAAACATTAATGCCTCAGATTGTAGCTTCAATGGCCGGCAACTATGGCGGACACGGTCCAATGAATGATATTAGATACATTGGCGCTTATGTTCAAAACTTTGCTTTCGCTGGAACACAAAGCAATTTCGATAAAATGGGTCATACCAATACAGATGTGGCACAGTCTTTCTGGCGCTCTCATTATTATGACATTGGACAAAACAATGTTAAACTAATTGAGTGGGCATTAGAAAACAAACAATGGGAAATCGCTGGCGCAGGCAAGGCAATCTTTGCTTGGAGTTGGTTAACATTGACAGACTATCATGGTGAAGTAATTTTAAAAGAAGCCTTCAATACTGATTTAATTACTTTTAAGTATGATACACAGGAAGAAGTTTATGCGCATGCAAGAAAACTTTCTTTCGAAGCATTAGACTTATTGAATAGAACAGGTGAAAACGGAAGTCAGGCTGCATTAGCAAAGGGCGACGCGTTTTTATATGCTGGTAATGTAGCTAAGTGGAAGAAGTTCGTTTATGGAGTATTGGCTAGAACACACCACCACTTGTCTAATAAGTCTATCTATAAAGCAGATTCAGTATTGTATTACACCAATTTAGCAATGAAGGAAACTTCTGATGATGCATTGGTTAAATTTGCTGCAACTACAGTAAGTGCGACAAATAACTTTTTCGGACCTTTTAGAAATAACTTAGGTGGAGCTTCAATTGCCTCTCCAACTGCAATCAGACAATCTGCTTTTATTGCAGACTTAATGAGTGGATTAAATCCAGCATTTTCCGGTGTGCAAGATCCAAGAGCTATCTATTTATTAAGAAAAAATGCAAATGGAACTTTCAAGGGTGTTGAGCCTGTTAAAGGTCAATTAGTATTAGCAGGTGCTGATCGTCCAGAAAACTTTCATGGTGTATCTCAGGCAAACGGAACGGTAAACACAGCACCATCTTCAGATGTAAACTGTCGTTTTATTTTTAGAAATAGCGCTCCATTCCCTGTAATGACAGCTACTGAAATGGCTTTCTTACGTGCAGAAGCAGCCTTCTTAAAAGGAGATAAGGCAACTGCATTAGTTGCATACAAAGATGGTATAGCTAAACACTTTGATTTATTAATGGCTAACTATAATACCAATGTGCCTACAGCAGATTTATTAACTACGGCTAAGAGAGATGCATTTTTAGCAAACACAGCGGTAGTGCCTGCAAGTGCAAATGACTTGACCTTATCTAAGATTATGTTACAAAAGTATATTGCTCTATGGGGACATGGTACATTTGAAACATGGGTAGATATGCGCAGATACCATTACACAGATAAGGATGCAAATGGTGTGCAAGTATATACAGGCTTTACGCCTCCTGCAGCAGCAGATTTATTCCCAGACAATGGTGGTAAATTGGCTTACAGAATGCGTCCAAGATTCAACTCTGAGTATGTTTGGAACATCAATGAGTTAACTAGAATTGGCGCAACTTCTTTGGATTACCATACAAAAGAAATGTGGTTCTCTACTAAGTAAAATTAAGTTTAGTAAGATTTGAATAGAGGCCTCCCGTTTACGGGAGGCTTTTTTTGTAAACTATTTTAAATGTATAGATAGCGTAACTTTAGGTAATTCCTATTTATCAAGTCAAGTAATTTAATATGAAAGAGCATCATCATCAATCAAACCGCATTAAAAAAGTTGTACTGGTCCTAGTTGCTTTAATAACAATAGTAACATCTATTAATGCACAGAAAGTACAATGGAAAAACGTTTCTAGTGATTTTGATGTACAAGGGAATTCAGTACAAGTATTTACATCCACATCAACTACGCTGAACGATAGCGCGTTCAAGGCCTTTTATGTGGTTATAGACACCAAGGATCCAAGTGTTGCAATGGGGGTAGACACAACCTTATATAGACGCATGACGCCTACTGGATTTTATGAGCGATTATCTCGTCCAGCTATAGTTATGAATGCTTCGTTTTTTGAATTTAAAAACAATACCAATTTAAATGTTTTGGTCAATGACGGTAAATTGCTTGCATTGAATAAACAAGACATTGAGGGTAAGGGAAAAGATAGCTTAACTTTTACGCATGTGTTGTCCTCTGCTATTGGGATGAGCAAAAAAAAGATATTCGATGTTGCTTATACACTTACCGATTCAAATAGTAAATATATTTTGTATCAAGAAAAGCCAATGATGCCAATTAAAGATGAAAATTTAAGATTATCAACCGAAAATAGAAAAGCGCTTGACTTAAAAAAGTGGAAACTACAATGGGCTGTTGGCGGGGGCCCGGTTTTGGTAAATGACGGCGCAGTCTTTATTACCAACAATGAAGAAAAAAAATTTGCAGGCAAAGCTATTGGAGATCATCATCCACGAACTGCTATGGGCTATACAAAAGAGGGTAAATTAATTTTACTTGCAGTGCAAGGGCGCATGAAAAATATTGCCGTTGGCACAACCTTAATAGAGACTGCACAAATTTTAATTGACTTGAGTTGCGTTGAAGCAATTAATTTAGATGGTGGAGGCAGTAGTTGTTTATTAGTGAATGGAAAAGAAACTATAAAACCTTCTGATCCAACTGGACAAAGACCTGTTCCTGCTGTTTTTTTTGTACGATAAGATAAGTTATTAGACTTTTCTCTATGCCCTGTAACGCAATACAGCGTGCGTTTTTAGCATATTTTCTAAATTAAATTTTATTTGTTTTTCTGAACTATTAGAGCGTATTTTTACGCAGTAAAGAAATTGATTGTTTTTATATTTTAATGCTATCAACCTAAACATTTCAGTTTGGGTTTTAAATTAAAAAGCATGAAAAAATTAATTCACTTTACAGCGTTCTTTCTTTTTACTGTATTTTTCTTGATTGCTTGTTCAAAAAAAGATCAGCTTGGTCCTGTTGTTGATCCTCCAGAGCAAAATCCGGTTGCACCACTTTCTGGTCTGTTGTTTGATGAATTAAATGAGGCTATTGCAAGATTTGATCCTTTGTATTTACAGATTGTATACAAAGACAAGAGAACAAGAGAACTGTTGCAAGAAGAAGCATCAAGGCTTTTGACTGAGCTAAATCAAAACCCAACAAGCCCAATAGTTCAAAAAGCTTTAGTTGAATTGTATCATTTTAATAGTTTCGCTGAATTACAAAAGGTGTCTAATACCATAACGAATAATTCAGATGCTTTAAAAAAAGGCTTACATATTAAAGACACAGTGTTATCAAAAGAAAATTTTCACCAATTGACACAGGCAAGAAATGCTTTTATAAAAAATAAAATCAATACGCTAGAGAAGGCAAGTCAAAAAAGTAGTACTGGACTTTGGACAGATAACGCAGCTTGGATTTTAGATCAGTTTCACTATTA
>CAZAOF010000032.1:0-14242 GCA_964486665.1 uncultured Sediminibacterium sp. | reverse complement strand
CTTCAATCATCTCACGTAATAAGTCATTTCCTTCACGTGTTCTTTCTCCTACACCTGCAAATACGGATAAACCACCGTGTCCTTTTGCAATATTGTTAATCAATTCTTGAATCAATACTGTCTTACCTACTCCCGCACCACCGAACAAGCCAATCTTACCACCCTTAGCATAAGGCTCAATCAAGTCGATTACTTTAATTCCAGTGTATAAGATTTCTGTCGCTGTACTTAAGTCTTCAAATTTTGGAGGGTTCGCATGAATCGCACGACCATTTGTTTTATCTAATTGTGGCAAACCATCAATTGCATCTCCGGTTACATTGAACAAACGTCCATTGATACCTTCACCCACTGGCATTAAAATTGGCTTTCCACTATCCACAACAGCCATGCCTCTTACTAGACCTTCAGTACCATCCATCGCAATAGCACGAACGCTATCTTCACCTAAGTGCTGTTGAACTTCTAATACTAATTTTTCACCGTTCGGACGCGTGATTTCAAGGGCATTGTATATTTCTGGTAATACACTTTCTGTTGAAAAATGTACGTCTACAACCGCACCAATGATTTGTTTGATTTTACCTGTTGTTGCCATATTATTAATTGTTTTTACAACCCCCTTTTAAGAGGCGAAAATAGATATAGTCCATTTCGGCTGCAAAGGTATGCTTTTGAGACTTTATTGCAAAAAATGTGAGTAGATAATACTTGCTAATATTCCCCCTACTATTGGTCCAAGAATAGGAATCAATGAGTAAGCCCAGTCACTTGGGCCTTTTCCATTGATTGGCAATAAGTTATGCATGATTCTAGGGCCAAAATCTCGGGCTGGATTGATTGCAAAACCTGTGGGACCACCCATGCCAAACCCAATTCCAGCAACTAAGAATGCAACGGGTAAAGCACCCAAAGCACCCAACTCTACAGAAGCAGGCTGGATATAAAAAATAGCTAGCATAAACACAAAGCTGGCCATAGTCTCTACAATAAAATTTTGAGGCAGGTTCCTAATAGAAGGAGCGGTTGCAAAACAAGCTAGTATAGCTGCTTGATCTTTAGATTCACTAAAGTGATCTTTGTAAACCATCCAAACAATGAAAGCGCCCATCATTGCTCCAGAAATTTGGGCAATGATATAGCTTGGTACCAAGTTCCATTCAAATTTTCCTGCATTAGCCAATGCAATGGTCACCATTGGATTTAAGTGTGCACCACTAATTTTACTAGAAAAATAAACTGCAATAAATACTGCCATCGTCCAACCTAAGATGATAGATGACAAACCGCCATTATTGCCTTTAGTTTTAGGTAATACAACATTAGCAACGACGCCATTACCAATGACAATAACAATTGCAGTGCCAATAAATTCAGCTAAAAATGGAGTCATAGATTTATAGATTAGTCATTTGAATTGCTTTTTGCCATCCCTCAATACCTTTTAAAGTACTAGCTTCATCTCTCATAGGCTCGAACGTCTGATCCACTTTCCAAATAGCAGCAATAGCGGCCTCGTCCTCCCAAAATCCAACTGCCAAACCAGCCAAATAAGCTGCTCCTAAAGCAGTTGTTTCAATCATCATTGGACGAATCACTTTTGTTCCTAAAATATCCGACTGAAACTGTATCAAGAAATTATTTTTTGTTGCGCCTCCATCAACTCTTAATTCTGCAATTGGTATTTGCGCATCAGCCTCCATTGCCTTTACTAAATCATAACTTTGATATGCTATACTTTCTAAAGCTGCACGAGCAATATGCGAAGCATTAGTGCCTCTTGTAATACCAGTTATTGTTCCCTTAGCATGTTGGTTCCAATAAGGAGCACCTAATCCAGCAAATGCAGGTACCATATATACACCATCCGTGTCTTCCACTTGACGAGCAAGCGCTTCTATTTCGTTCGCATCTCTTATCAAGTGTAAGCCATCTCTTAACCATTGGACAACTGCTCCTGCTATAAAAACACTTCCTTCTAATGCATAATAAGTTTTACCATTTCTTTGTAATGCAATCGTCGTTAATAAATTGTTTTTTGAATTAACTGCTTTTTCCCCTGTATGCATCAACATAAAACATCCAGTTCCATAGGTATTTTTTACCATTCCCGGTTGTATGCAAATTTGACCAAACAAGGCGGCTTGCTGATCTCCAGCGATCCCTGCAATTGGAATATTTTTATTAGTAACTAGTAAATCAGTATATCCATATATTTCACTACTACTTTTTACTTGAGGCAAAATGGACACTGGAATATCAAATAGGGCTAATAAATCTTTATCCCAAGCTAACTCATGAATATTAAATAACATTGTTCTTGATGCATTGGTCGCATCTGTAACATGTACTCTACCATTTGTTAAATTCCAAACTAGCCAACTGTCTATCGTACCAAAACATAGTTCATTTTTTTCTGCTAAATCTCTTGCGCCCTCGACATGGTCTAAAATCCATTTAATTTTGGAAGCAGAAAAATAAGCATCAATGATTAATCCAGTTTTTTCCTGAATGATAGCCTGCTTGCCCGAAAATTTTAATTGATCACAGAAAGCAGCGGTTCTTCTGTCTTGCCATACAATGGCGTTGTAAATAGGCTTGCCAGTTTTCTTGTTCCACAAAAGAGTGGTCTCTCGTTGATTGGTTATGCCAATAGCTGCTATCTCATATTGCTGAGCACCCTGCCTATTAATAGCTTCAGATGCCACACCAATTTGAGTACTCCAAATTTCCATTGGATCGTGTTCTACCCAACCTGGTGAAGGAAAATATTGTGTGAATTCTTTTTGAGCAATAGTAATTATTTGACCTTCGTGATCAAATAAGATAGCGCGACTACTAGTTGTTCCTTGATCTAATGCTAATATACATTTGGGCATGATGGTAATTTTAATACCTGAACATGGCTACCTTTTTGCTTTTAACCAATTTTCAGGATCAAAATATACCACTTTTTCGTTATTTATTGAAAATAACAAAGCACCTTCTCCATCTAAATTAATACCAGAACGTCCAATAACAGTGCCTGCTTTTACTTCTTGGCCTGTACTCACCGAAGCACTGCTCAAATAGGAATAAGTAGTAAAATATTTACCATGCTTAATGAATACTGTCTGGTATCCATTTACATCTCCCACATAAACTACATTTCCATTTGCCACACTTTTGACAGGCGTGCCTTTTGGTACCGCCACTTCGATACCATCACTTTTACGGTCTAATTTAGTGCCAGGAATACTTTCTACTCCAAAGCGAACATAAACACTTCCAGAAGCTACTGGCCAAGGCAATCCCCCTTTATTATTTTCAAAAGAAATAGAAGTCTCTCTACCTTCCTCCGATGTTTCAAGTGCCGAATAAGGTCGATTCCCGGATGTACTCTTGATCCCCCCTTCCACTTTGCTTACGCTAGGTGTTGATTTGGTTTTAGAAGCAGTTGTATTATTTGCATTTCCATTAGCCGCATTCGCTGCTTTTAACTTTGCTAATCGGTCATTCTCTCTTCTCTGCGCTTCTTGCATCTCTCTTTTAATTACTGCTGCTATTGCAGATTGCATCTTTCTACGTTGTGCTTCTTTTTGTCTTACCTGTGCAGTAATTTCTTGTTCTTTATTTTTTAATTGCTTCACCACTTTGTCCTGCTCTTTTCTGTCATCTTGTAACACCTTTAATTGGACAGTTTGGACAGATAGGGTTTTTAACCTGTCTTGTTTATTGACACTTAAAACATTTATTTTATTCTTAAGATTCTGCTCTGACAAACCAATGGCCATGGCCTGGGCTTCTCTATTTTGACGATAACTTTTTAAATAAGTAACACGTTTTACGGCGTCATTGAAGCTACCTGCAGAAAATAAAAAATTGAGGTACTCATAGGCACTTCTGCTTTGATAAGCATAAACGATACTCTTAGCGTATCGATATTTTAAGGTGTCTAACTCATTGTTTAATCTTCTTACATCCTGCTGATTTGTCTGAATAGCGTCATCCAGTATTTTGACCTGCTTGGCAATGCCATTAATCAATGCTTCTCTTTTTGAAATCTTACTTCTAATTACAGCTAACTGCGCAAGAGAACTCTTTTTATTTTTCTTAGTTTGGTCTAATAATCTATTTAAATCGTCTAACTCTCTTTGTAAAGATTGAGCTTGTTTTTGTAAATCTTCCCTTGAATTACCATTTTGTGCTATTGCATTTTGTGCATAACAACTCAAAAATAAACAGATAAGAATGGACCACTTTTTAATCATACAATTCGTTTTTCACTTTTTATTTACGTTTACCTATTCTAGGAACAGCAAAAGTGTATTTTAAAGGTTCATCAAAGTTAAATTCCTTGATCTCCATGCCAATATCCAATTTGGTTTGCGCATTGATGGAGATGGTTCTGTACAATGGGAACTGTATATTATTCACAAAGGTATGTTGACTGTAATTGATGTCACAGGTCCTATGTTTCGTAATATCAATATCATCTAATTTCAATTGTACTAGCTTAGTATTATCCTCACTAAGAATGATTAAATTTTTAAAAAGCTTCCCTATCAAACTAACTTGCAACTTTTCATTTAGTACTTTATAAGAAACAATGTTTATACTATCCATGAAAATAGGATTGCCCACAACTAGGTCTTCTATGGTTTGATAGGTTAATGGTATTTTAACTACTTCCTGCAAATAAGAAAGGGGATGTTTTTCTGTTTTTTTAGTGAGTGGAAAAACGAGTACAATACTGTCTCTATTAATAAATGCTTTTAGTCCTATCACACCCATCGCTCCTCTAATTGTAATGTACATGCCGCTATCCTTTTGGATACTTAAATTGGCGATGTAGCTATCCTTGTTTTTACTTGTTTCATAGTCCATCTTCAACTTCGCATTCATCGTATTGAAATTGATTTTGGTATGCGCAATATTGTACACAATCCCTTCAACCATTAAAACAGAATCTAACCTTGCTTTTTCTGCAAGTTCAGCTGAGTCTGGTAAGGTTTTGACTGCCAGCGCATCCTGTATGACTTGTACTTTTTTTACGTTTGCACAGGCAAAACTTGACACAATCAACACCGAACCTATTATGTACTTTATTATTTGCATCTACTTATATTTTACCTGTATGACCAAAGCCACCCTCACCTCTCTGGGTTGTTTCTAAACTTTCAACCAATTGCCATTCCATTTTTTCTACTTTCTGAAACACGATTTGTGCAATGCGATCGCCATCTTGTATGGTCTGTGCCTCATTAGACAAATTGATTAAAATAACTTTAATCTCCCCCCTATAATCTGCATCGATGGTTCCGGGTGTGTTCAGACAGGTAAGACCTTGTTTTATAGCCAAGCCGCTCCTTGGTCGTACCTGTGCTTCCCAATGATCGGGCAAAGCGATATGCAACCCAGTTGGAACTAAAATACGTTCCAGTGGACTCAAAACTATAGGCGCCGAAATAAATGCTCGTAGGTCTAGCCCAGAAGATCCTGCCGTTGCATATGCGGGCAAGGGATGATGACTGTGGTTAACAATGGGAATGATTGTAGACATGTGCTACAAAAGTAGTTAAAAAAGCAAGTAATTGGAAGGACTGTAGCTTTAGTTAACAAATTATTTAGAAGTAGAAAATCGAGCCAAACCTAAGGGTGTTTGATAAGGGATTTCTAGTAATACCTCCTCCAGTAGGAACTAAATAAGAAATATTAAATTTAGATTGTTGGTATTGAAAGCTAGATCCAATCGTAAAATATTGCATGCTTCCCAAGTTCTTATTGTTGTCTACAAAATAGCCAGCCCTCAAATGAAAACGGTCTGCATAATTGTATTCCGCACCTACTGATATTTTTAATGACTCAGATAATGGCATACCATATTTATTTGAGAAGGAATTAAACCAGCTAGATACCACTGATTGAGAAAAATATTGATCCACTATTGCTTCGTCAGCACTATTTGGACTAGCAGGTACCATTAATCTATTAACATCTACCCCAAATTCTAACGAATTCTCCACATCAAATTTGCTCAAGTAAGCAACCCCTAATCCAATATTTGCAGGAATGAAATATTTATTTTTCGACTCATTAGAATAACTCACTTTGCCCCCTAAATTAGACAAAACTAATCCTGCATGAAATCCTTCTAAATCTTCATTTTGTTTGTAGAATAAACTAATGTCTCCAGCAAAAGTATTACCAGCCTTGTAGTTGGTGCCACTAGCTCCATAAGAACCCTGAACCAATCTTGAATGGATATACCTTAATGTAACCCCCATACTCAAGGCGTCAGTTAGTAAAATATTATAGCCAAAATCATAACTAAATTCCGAAGGTCTTTGAGAAGGCAATGTAGATGTACCTGACTCGTCTGTGAAATCAATATTACCCAAACTAAAAAAACGTAATGAACTATTGATGCCGCTAAAACTATTTAATTTCTTATAATACCCCGCACTCGCTAGGTATACGTCGTTTAATCCTAAGTCTTTTAACCATGGAGTATAATTAATCAAAAAACCGCGGTCTTTTTGCATGTAGGGGATCTTGGCTGTGTTACCAAAAAGATCATTCGCTTCTGGAGACATCGCAATTGACAAATTACCCATACCACCTGATCTTGCATCAGGAGAGATCATCATAAATGGCACTGCTGTACTCTGTAGCTTCAAAGAGGTTTGTGCTGCTAAATTGCCTGACATACAAATAAAAGCAAAAAAGATGGCTATTTTATTAAGGACTGATCGTTTCATATTCATATGTATTAAGCTTCTAAAGTAGTAAAGGTAAACTTAGAAAATCAGTATTTAAAATTTTAATAATGTATTTACTAATTGTTCCTGCCGTCCGTTTTGTTCCACAATAATTCGATAATAGTATATCCCTGACGCTAATTGCCCACCTTGATTGGTTCGGCCGTCCCAATTGAACACTATTTTGTTAGCTGTAGGTTGCATTTGCTGCAAAACCGAATAATAAATTTTCCCACTTAGGTCATAAACTTCAAGCCCTAACGAAATAGGATCTTTACTGTTATTTAACTCGAAACTAAAGCGTGAAGCCGACTTTACTGGATTAGGTAACACAGTTAAATTCCTAAGATTACCAGTTGTAAGTGAAGGAACTTCTATATAAATAGTGTCTTTGGAAAGATTGCCTAACAAATCCCAGGCCCTAATAATTAAACGATGCCTTCCTACACTCAAACTAGGAAGGGGATATTGAATCTTCCCTGTCTGGTATTGGTTTAGCTCGTAACTAAAAAAGTTGTTCAAATTATAACTAACTGCAATGGTGTCATCAATGATCAATTTCAAGTCATGACCTAAAACATTGCCTGCAGACTGGATACCTGAAGAATCAGTTAATTCGACAAGTAAAGTTGCTGGCATCGTCACCCAATCACCTGACTTAAAATTAGGGGTATTGACATAAGATTTTATGGACGGACCAACCGTGTCTATTTTTAATTGTAATTCGGATGCTGTAATATAGACTTGTTGATATTGCTTGCTCGCATCCAAGCTGTCGTTATAAGCGTATAATTGTAATTTCAACGCTGATTCATTTGAGATTGGCATTGTTGCTGGAACAATGAAGCTAATTTCAAACACTCCATTTTGAACGGACGCCTTCCCTTTAAAGATAGCCTGTTCTTGTGTTTCAATAGCAACTGGTTGACTTGTTGACTGATTCGCCAAGGTCCTCTTGGTACTTGGCGCATCCCATAAAACCATTTCAACAAAGCCATTAAACTGTTTGTTTATTTGAGTCTGATTCGCCACATTACCCTGAATAGTATATTTTCCTCCTGCTTTCAAAAGAATACTGTCTGTCCATGGCAGCTGGTTGATTGCAATGCCTTGTATTTGCAATTTTGGCTGCGCAATTTGCATGGCAGGGTCTCCCATTAAGCCAAATTTAAATGCATTCAATCGATCACCATTCTTACTAAAATTATATTTTTTAGCAGCTTGTAAAGCCTTACCTATACTTGGGTATACCCCCTTTTCATTCGGCAGTAATAATGCCTGCATAAAGGCATCATTTATTTGTTTGTTACTATAAGCAAATACCAATCTATTCGCAGCCACTAAGGAAATGATTCCTTTTTCATTTTGCATTAATGCATCAAAACCAATTGGTGTTAAAGCTGGTTGATCATAAGGTGCAAAATCGCAAGAAGCAGTAACCATAATAGGCAGCCTACCCAAATTATCCCAAGCTTGCATTTCTGTTTTGGTAATTACGGCCTCTTCTGATAACCTCAAGTAGTTTCCGTGTCCAGTGTAATTTAAAACTAAAGTACCTGCTTGTATGGACTCTTGTATTGACTTGTTAACGTCTGGATAAGTGGCTCCTGTAAGAGTTTGATTCGCCTTGAATAAATCTAAATAGAGTTTACGATGATTCCAATTAGTTGATTTTTTTTCAAGATTACTTATGATCTCTTCTGCGTCTTGTAGATGTAAATTATAATCTGCGTCGTCTGCAACCCAAGTTAATTGTTGTTGCCAAATGCCCATTTTTTTACTTGTCTGATAATTGATTAATTTTTTAACCATCATTTCTGATTCAGCAATGGTTCTTGCAGGAATTCTCCCAACAGCAAGCAATATTGAATCTATAGATTGAGCATATTGAATTTGATCTCCACTTTTAAGTATTGCATAAAAGTCGTCTGTGCTATATGATGTCAAAGTAGCATTAGATGCATCACTTGTATAAACAGGCAATTCCTGGTTTACACTTAATTTATTGGCATTGAAATTGCCCATCCCAAACAATAGTAAATAACTAGGCTTAACCTGATTATTTTTTTGTGCTCGCTCAACGATATATTTTATAAAGTTTCTTATGGCAATCGGTGTTGTTTGACCACTCGACATTTCATTAAATACTTGTGTAGAACGGAGCAAAGAAACCTTTAGTCCATTTTGTTTTTCGTGAAACGCTTTTAGTTTCAAAGCAGCTGCATAATAATCAGGAGCCGTGATCATAATATAGTCTACAGGTGCAGTTGTAAAACTGGAATCACTTACTACCTTACTCGAAAATTGAGCTGAGTTGATTTTATTTGATTCAAAAACGTAGAATTGTTTTTGGCTACTATCAGAAGTGCTAAAAGTGCCGGTTGCATCTTGCCCAAGCACTACTGGAAAAGCAACAGGCGTAAGACATTTACTTACTTCCCAAACCCTAGTTTGACTGCTGGCATTTTGTATTTCGAATGCAACGACTTGACCAGAAGGATTCCTAGAGGTATAGTCAAAACCAAAGCTACTTGTATTCCAAAAGCCAATTTTTCTTTGCGCATGCAAAGCAATATAATCTACCCATCCAGTCGATGTGGCACCTGCTTTAAAGTCTACTTGTACATTTATTGTAGCAAGCGTTTCATTGGCTTTTAACAATTTGTCCCGTTCTAGCCAAATGCTATTTGTGTCTACTTTTAATTTATACGCATCATCAAATAAAAAACCAGATACAGCTTCAATGACTTGATTGATCAAGGGGATATCATTGAGTTTAATCGAAAAAGATGCTTCAGTTTGATATGAAGTCGCAGCTAACTGACTTTGAATAAAAACAGGCGCATTGAATTGAACACCCTCCATATTAATTGGAAAAGTTAGTATAGATTTTTTGCCAACCCCAGTCCCCATTGGTTCTCCTAGCCATGTCTTTCCACTACTTAATACATTGATGCTGTCTTTTTCAATTAACCATTTAGCAGCGAATTCACGCACCACTTTAGGCGCAAGCTGTTCTGTTATAAATTGATTTATTCTCTTCCCTTTAGATCCCATCGTCAGGAAAAAATAAAGCGAGTCGTTGGTGGCTATTTTTTGTCGAACTGGATAGTCAAACTGCCCCGTTTTGACCCAAGTATTTTTACCTTGAGCATAAAACAAAAACCGATCTTGATCGTCAACAAATCCATCTCCTCCGTCTTGCATTTCAATCGCTATTTCTGTTAAACTATCCGGCAATCCGATGGATACTTTTTCTGAAAGTCTGGACAAATCCATCCCATACAATTGCACTTGGTTCGAGCTAATTGGACCACTAAATCCCATCGCTTTTATTTGTGCCCCAGTAACTTGAAATACCCCTTCGTCAGGAACAGCTATTTTAACCCAATTTCCTTTAGAGAGTATGCCTAACTGCCCCTTTACACTAAGGGAACAGATGCATCCAATTAAAAGAAATGTTAAAAGACGATATCTCATGCCCTAAAATTAGGGTTTTACTAACATAAGAATCTATTTGCAATTGAATAAATGACTGAAAAAGCAAGTATATTCGCATCAGATTTATAACCGAACTGATTAAACAAAACAGATGAATTTTATTAATAGCATTCTATTATTTTTTGCGGTGCTTTTTTTAGGCCCAAAAATGATCTCTCAATTTGATAACAACGATAGCAATAAGGTAGCATTCGCCTCTAAAGACGACCCTTATGATAGTACCATTTTGATTAGAGGGGGTACTTTCGCCATGGGTATGAACCAGGAAAATATCATGGGCGACTGGAATAATAACCTAAGAAGAGTAACGGTAAGTTCTTTCCGCATAGACCAATATGAAGTAAGCAATAAACAATATCGCAACTATATTAAATGGCTTGAACGTGTGTTTATTCCAATGGGCAAAGATTCTATTGTCAAAGCCGCACTTCCTGACACTTTAGTTTGGAGATCGGACCTTGCCTACAACGAACCAATGGTAGAAGGTTATTTTAGAAATAAAGCTTTTAATGATTATCCTGTGGTGGGCGTAAGTTGGGAGCAAGCGAATGCCTATTGCAGATGGAGAACGGATAGAGCGAATGAAAAGACATTGATCAAATATGGTTTGATAGATCCAAAGAAACCTTATATAGGAAAGATGGAAGCAAGCAATAGTCTTGTAGATTCCAATAAAACAAGTACCCCTATTCCAGCAAAAGCTAAGGTGAAAAATAAAAATTTAGACGACTATGTTTTAATACCTGATTTCAGATTGCCTACCGAAGCAGAATGGGAATATGCAGCAAAAGTATCTAGCGGTAAAAATTATATTTCTAATTTCAATAACCCAAAAGCAGGCGCTAATTCTGGTACCCCTAATGCAAGTATTGTTTCCTCTGATTCTCCTTATCCTTGGAGTTCAAATGGTAATGATGGCTTAAGAAGCAATCCAACTGGCCGTATCAGTAAGAAAGAAAAAGAAAATCGTGGCATGTTTATGGCCAATTTCAAAAACGGAAGTGGTGATTACATGGGTATGGTTGGTTATGCAAACGACGGAGCTGGATTTCCAAGTAAGATCAATAGTTTTTTACAAAATCCTCTTGGTTTATATAACTTAAGTGGTAATGTAAATGAGTGGGTTGCCGATATTTATCGACCAATGAATAGCATTGACATGGATGACTTTAATCCATATAGAGGCAACAGTGTTTTGGATGGTGACGATGCTTCTATCTCTAGTTATGAAACAGGTACAAATACGTTGATCTCAAATAAATCGAGAGTATATAAAGGCGGTAGCTGGAAAGATCGTCCTTATTGGTTAAATCCAGGAACAAGAAGATATTTAGACCAAGATAAAGCTACTAGCACGATTGGCTTTAGATGTGCCATTTCTGCATTTGGTATGGATACTCCAGACGCTAAAGAGGAACAACCTAATTTATGGCAGAAAATCAAAAACATCTTTTAATGAAACTACGTATAGGATCAGGTATTGATTTTCATCAATTAGTAGAAGGAAGAGATTTATGGATTGGAGGTATACACATCCCACATCATAAGGGCGCATTAGGACATAGCGATGCAGATGTTTTATTACACGCTATTTGTGATGCCTTATTAGGTGCATTAAGCCTAGGTGATATTGGCACACATTTCCCAGACACAGACAACGCTTTTAAAAATATTGATAGCAAGATTTTATTGAAAAGAACCTACGATTTAATTACTGCAGAAGGCTATCAAATTGTGAATATCGATGCAACACTTTGTCTAGAAGCACCGAAGATTAAGCCTTATGTTATTCCTATGCAAGAATGTATTGCGTCCATTTTGCAAATCGGCAATAAAGATATTTCAATTAAAGCAACTACTACAGAAACAATGGGCTTTACAGGTAGAGAAGAAGGCCTGGTGGCTACTGCAACTTGTTTGTTGATGGCAAAAAGCTAAACCTTACTTTATGAAGCTTGGATCACTCGAAGATTTATATACAATTTACTGTGCTCACCCTTCTGTTGTAACCGATACAAGGAAACTGAAACAAGGTGACCTTTACTTTGCATTAAAAGGCCCTAACTTCAATGGGAATGTTTTTGCAATTGCAGCATTAGAAGCTGGTGCAAGTTTTGCTATTGTTGATGAAGAAATAGAAAATGACGCGCACTTTCAAGACAGACTTATCTATGTAAACGATGTACTAACCACACTTCAAGATGTAGCAAAATACCATCGTCAACAATTTACAATTCCATTTCTTGCAATTACTGGAAGTAATGGTAAAACAACCACAAAGGAACTTGTCTTTGCTGTATTATCTAGTCATTTAAAAGCCTATACCACACAGGGTAACTTAAATAATCATATTGGTGTTCCTCTTACCATTTTGAGTATTCCAAAAGATGCTGAAATAGCTGTTATAGAAATGGGGGCCAATCATCAATTAGAAATTGCAAGTTATTGCAGCTACACCCTTCCCACACATGGTATGATTACCAATTGCGGCAAGGCACATTTAGAAGGATTTGGAGGAGTAGAAGGAGTGAAAAAAGGAAAAGGTGAATTATATGATTTCCTTAGGCTACACAATGGCACTGTTTTTTTAATGGAAGACTATGACTACTTACAAAGCATGTCTCAAGGTATCCCCCATTTAATTGGTTATGGTCAACATAATGGACAGCTTCAAGGCGATGCAATCGATCATAATGGCATGTTAAAAGTGCAAATAAAAAAAGGGATTCAAATAGAATCAATACAAACACATTTGGTTGGAAATTATAATTTACCAAATGTGCTAGCAGCTGTTGCAATTGGTCAATATTTTAAGGTGCCGAATGATAAAATTAAAGCTGCAATTGAAAATTACAACCCTACCAATAGTCGCTCTCAATTATTGAATTGGAAAAACAATGAAGTGATTTTAGACGCTTATAATGCGAACCCTTCGAGTATGAAATTGGCAGTGGAGAATTTTGCAAAACTCAATAAAGCAAAAAAGGTGGTTTGTATTGGAGGAATGAAAGAATTAGGCAAAGAAAGCTTTGTGGAACACCAAACACTCATTGATCAATTGAAGCAAACCAGTTGGGAACAAGTTATACTAGTTGGTAATGAGTTCAAACAATGTGCTCATTCTTATCTTTATTTCGATACAGTCGTGGAAGCAAAGTCATGGCTTGATGCACAACAATATACTGGTCACACCCTACTAATAAAGGGTTCTAGAGGCATTCAGATGGAGCAACTGATCGCTCCATAATTTTTTATACCTTTGCGGTATGAAAAAAAGTTACTTATACAGCACTTTAACCAATAAATGTCCAAGATGTAGAGAAGGTGCCTTATTCACTTCAACCAATCCTTACGACCTGTCAAATATTACAAAGATGAATCCATCTTGTCCCGTTTGTGGACAGCCCACTGAAATAGAAGTAGGCTTTTATTATGGTACAGGGTATGTGAGTTATGCACTAACTGTAGCTTATTTTGTCTCCATGTTTGTGGCATGGAAAGTTTTAATTGGCATGACTTGGGAACTAGACGACAATAGAATGTTTTATTGGCTTGGTTCAACAATTTTGATTTTAATACTAATACAACCGATCTTAATGCGTTTATCAAGATCTATCTGGTTAGGTTGGTTTGTCTCTTATAATAAGAATTGGAAGAATGAGCCATTGGAATACAATGAGCGTATGGATGAGAATCGAAAAGAGATCTAATTATTTAAACCGATTTTTTATTTTACATTTGCAATCCTAATAGAGAGGTGTCCGAGTGGTTTAAGGAGCACGCTTGGAAAGCGTGTATACGGCAACGTATCGGGGGTTCGAATCCCTTCCTCTCTGCAAAGCCTATCACGAAAGTGATAGGCTTTTTTAATGCGAGACAACGTCGAAAGCTCGCTTTCGTAAGTTGGGGAGCGTTAAAAAAGCCAAATGTCCCGCATAGCGGGACGTTTGAAAGGCTTTGGTAAAAGAGAATTTCTTGGATGACGGCGAAGCCGGCAATCC
>CAZAOF010000031.1:0-14258 GCA_964486665.1 uncultured Sediminibacterium sp. | reverse complement strand
CCATTATTTGGTATTTGTTTAGGACATCAATTACTAGCACTTGCTAATGATATACCTACTTTTAAAATGCACCATGGACATAGAGGATTAAATCATCCAGTAAAAAATATCATCACAGGCCGGTCAGAAATCACCACACAGAACCATGGTTTTGGTGTAAACCCTGATGCAGTGAGGAAACATCCAAACGTCGAAATATCTCATGTCAATTTGAATGATGATTCAATCGAAGGAATTCGTTTGAAAGATCGTCCTGCATTTAGTGTGCAGTACCATCCAGAAGCAACACCAGGTCCACATGATAGTCGTTATTTATTTGATGACTTTATTGCCTTAATGAAAACGAACTAAACTGCTTTTAAAAAATTGACCTATGCTTAATATTACGATCATCAATGGCCCTAATTTAAATCTTTTGGGTAAGCGTGAACCAGGTGTTTACGGAAACGAAAGTTTTGATGATTATTTAGTTCAATTGAAACAAGCATTTCCACAAGTTAATTTTTCTTATTTTCAATCTAACATAGAAGGGGAGATAGTGAACGCAATACAGCAAAACGGATTCAATCAAGACGGTATGATTTTAAATCCAGCAGCGTATACGCATACTTCAGTCGCTATTGGCGATGCTGTTGCTGCGATCAAAACGCCAGTGATAGAAGTGCATATAAGCAATGTACAAGCAAGAGAAGATTTCAGAAAAATATCGCATGTGTCTGCTAAAGCAGTAGGTTCTATTGTTGGTTTAGGATTAAATGGGTATCATTTAGCTACAGCATGGTTTGTAGATCAAGCTTCAAATAAATAATTTCAAGTAAATCATTTAATACCTAGTCCATGCAATCTATGAGGATGGATTATTCCAAAAAAACAAGCTGGTTAATCGGGATTACAATAATTGTAAAATTAGCATTGTCTTTTTTACTTGAACTTGGTAATGATGAAGTGTACTATTATACCTATGCTGTTCAGCCCGACTTAAATCATTTCGACCATCCTCCGTTAGTTGGCTGGATGATCCAATTGTCTACTTTAAACTTATTATGGGTTTCTACTTTATCCATGCGATTAGGGAGTATCCTAGCTGCAGCAATCGCAACATGGATTATTTTTAAAACGGGTAGTTTGCTAAAAAACGAACGTGCAGGTTGGATTGCGGCATTGATGTATTCATTTTCTATTTACACTAGTATTATAGCTGGATTATTTATCATGCCTGACAGTCCTCAGCTTTTATTTTTTACATGGAGTATTTACCTGATGGTAAAATGGGTTGTAAAGCCGCATTTGTTTACTAAACTTAATTGGGTAAGTCTAGGCTTATTAATTGGTTTTGCAACCTTGAGTAAAGTGCATGGCTTGTATTTATGGGCTGGCTTTGGTGCATTTATATTATTTCATCAGAACAAAACCTTTAAGCAACCATATTTTTATTTAGCCATACTTGTTTCGATTATTGCCATTCTGCCAATTGTATATTGGAATATTGACAATGATTTTATTACCTACAAGTTTCATTCTAAAAGAGTACTACATTCAGGTATTCAATTGGCAAGTTTTATGCAGCAAATTGTTGGAGAATTTTTATATCAAAATCCAATGGTTTATGCAAGCGCTATTATTCCCTTACTCCGTTATCCTAAGTTGAAATTTATTTTTGATAAAGCAAAAATGACTAACGCACAATTGACTAGTAGTTTGCCTTTATTACTTTGGTTGAGTATTCCTTTGATTGGCTTGTTTTGGGCTATATCTTTATTCAATCCAACCTTGCCTCATTGGACTGGTCCGGGTTTTATAGCGTTATTTTTAATTGCAGGGGTATTTTGGTCTGAGGTATCCAATAAGTTTATCCCGACTATAATCAAATGGGGGATGGGCTTTTTAGGGTTAGTCATTATTGGTTTTGTGCTATTGGTTCATTTGTTTCCTGTACAGTTAGGCTCAAAAGACCTTAAAAACATTGGGGAGTACAACCCGATCAATGACGTCACAGGCTGGGTGCAATTTAGTGACGAATTTAAGACATTAGTAGCGCGAGATATACAAGATAAGACCATGGAGGTGAAAGCGCCCATATTGGTCTCCAAATGGTTCCCTGCTGGACATATATTATTCTACACAGCAAGACCGACACAAAAACAAGTCATTGGAATTGGTGAATTAGAAGATCTACACAAATTTGCTTGGTTAAATCAAGATCAACCAGCGCTTGCACTTGGTCAAGATGCTTATTTTATTCAACCATCAAATTTACCCTTTGACCCAACTAAAATGGCTTTGACCTATTTTGAAAAGAGGGGGAAAACCGATACAATACAAATCCAGAAAAAGGGAGTTTTGTTAAGGGAGTTTTACGTGTATAGGTTTAAAAATTGTAAAAAAGTTCCTTCACCAATACTCCCTAAAAAATAAAGTTTTCAAAATCTTTACGGTAGGAGATACTTACCCCTTGACGATTTCTTCTGCCCATACTTCCTCCAATAATATCGAGACTATTCCTATTGAAAATAATGGCTCTAAGTTTTCTGTCTTTGGTTAAAATAAATTCAATATTTAAGTCAGGTAGCCATTGGAAATTATTGTTTTGAATACTTGAAGCCGCGCGCAAATTAAAATCAAAATCCCCGCCAAGGTTTACTACCACTTTATCATTAAAAAAGCTTCTGCCTAATTTAAGGTTGACTCTCTGACGGTCAATTTTGTTTGAATTAATAGCTATGCCGGTACCAGTGGGGTCTATTAAATTGCCGCTATTGTATACAGCTGATCCAATGTCAAATCTCAGACTTTTGTCGCCTGTTACTTTGTTCAATAGATTAGTTACTGATTTATTGATCTCTCTAGTTAATAATTGTGATATGGAGTTGATGCCAATAGTGGTTACACTATATGCGTTATTACTATTGCCAGAATTAAAACCAACAGGAGCAAATGAATTAAATACAATTAAGAAAGAGACTTGTTTGATAATCTCATTATCATCTCGCTCTAGTCTTGAGATAAATTGAGAAAATTCGTTATCCGTGCTAATTGGATTGCCAGGAGGAAATGCCAGGGTGAACTTGATGTCAGGTCTGGCTAATTTATTTCTTAACGCGGCAATGACGTATACATTACCTCGGTAGGATTTTACCGCATTACTAAAATTGGCATTTCCTACCAATTCGTTCAAGCTAACACGTTCAGCTGTATACCTTGCATCCACATGTATGTCTGCTTCATAAGGATTTCCAGTCCATTCTATAAAATTACCCGCCTCAGGTATCAATTCAAACGGTTTTTTTATAAATGATTGAAAATTAAAATCGTATTTTCCTCTTTCAATATTGAACTTTCCTCTCATTGTGAGTGGTTCAATATTTCCTGCTCTAATTTTTATGCGTCCATTACCAACAGCTTTAATCACATCCCCAGTAAGCTCATCCAAAATAACATCTATTTGTGTTTTATTATCGGCACTTACATCTAGGTCAACAACTAAATTATAAGTTGGGGTTTCGGCATTGCTAAGGATCGATTTGCCTACTTTCTTATAAACAATGAATTCGGATTTTCCTGTTTCTTTACTAGTAGAGTTCGGTAGATAGATGTGTGAGCTATCGTTTACGTCTGCATTGATCGTCATTTTTATATTTTCCTCTGGGCCTCGAATGGTCATATTAGCTCGGCCCACCGCCTGTCCATAAAAGTTGCTATTATCAATGATGTCCATATTGATTAACTCAATTTTTGGACTTTGCATTTCCATATCATAAACGAGGTGTTGAAATTTCTCGTGTTCTATTTTTCCTTTGAATTTTGCTGTTCGATTGAGTTTGTCTTTGACGACTATTGTTCCAAAATCTAATCCTTCATCTGTAAATTTGATAAGGGCACTGTCTATATAATAATTAACTTTTGTATAGTCAACCTTTAAAGATGCGTTATTAATAAAAGCTTCACCTCTTAAATCTAGTTTGTCAATTCGACCACCAAAATGAATTTTTCCTGTAGCTTTTCCTTTCAAGTCAGTTAGCACGCCTCCAATAAATTCTTGAACCAGTCCAAAATCTGACTGGCTAAGTGTCAAGTTAGCATCTAAAGGGTTAAGGCTATCGTTGATATTGTAACTGCCAATAGCAGTTAAGTTGTAGGTAGTATTTGGGCAATTTAAATCAAAAGGGATGACACCTGTGGTAGCATCATAAGCAGCTTTTAGATTGGTGTTGCCTAATAATACATTATTAAAACTTAATTGATCAATTGTGCTAGCGATAGCTAAAGAAAAGGCTTCATTAATTTGATTTAATTGTATCGTGGCGCTCGTTATTCCCTCTAGTTTTGGGTAGCTAAAAAAGATTTTAGTAATATCACCTAAAATAACGTTTTCCATTTTAACCAGTAATCCATTTTTATCAGTAGGGTGATTTAAAACGATTACTTCCTGAAGACCTTGTGTAATACTGAATTGTTTTGCGTACGTATTGTTTTTTCTCAATGAAAGCTCACCACCACTTTTAATATTCCATTGTTTTTGATTCAAAATAAAGAAGGAGGGCGACCATTTTATAGACAAACCATCTGAATAGGTATTTACTTTACCTTCTAGTGACAAGTATCCTAAAGCTGTTTTGCTTTCTGAAATGAGTTTAAATTGAGAGACATCTTTTGAGGTGGTTAATTTAAGTACAGGATTACTCAATGTGAAGCTATCGGTAAGGTTAAATTGAGTGCTAGTTAGGTCTAATTTCAAACTATCTTTATTGCCTATTCCTCCAATTGTGCCATTCGCTATGGCATAGTTTTCCCATTGTGCATAAGGCACTTGTGCTTTTAATTGCAGAGATTGTTTGTCTGTATCTATTGACCCAGTTACCGACATATTATTGAATCCAGAAAACTCATCTCTAAATATTCGGATATAAGGTTCGAAATAATTTGTTTTTAACTGAAAAGAAAAGTTTTGATTGACAGGTGCTTCTTTTAAGTTCTTAATATAATTAGGAATATAACCTTGTAAAAAGTATTGAACACTATTAGGTAATTGATTGATATTAAATTTGCCAGTTATGCTCGCTTGAATATCATCACTAGATAGTATAAGATTCTTTTTCCCATCAGTAATACTAGATTTAATAGAGACAGAATCAAAATTAATGCTAGTTGTATTACTTTTTAATTTGCCGTTGAAAAATTTAGCAAAACCAATAAAGTTATCAATAGTAGATCCTTCAAAATTCACGTCCAATAGTCCAGTTAATTGAATTGAATTTTTAGAAAAATTGAGCGGATTTAAATTGGCGTTGGTTAAATCGCCTACAGCGTTAAAGCTAGGTGTGGTGTTTTTGAAATCTACCTCTAAATTGCTTATAAAATTAATGTTTGGGTCTTTAATTTTTATGGTGCCATTGTAAGCTTGTTTTTGAAGTATACCATTGGTTTGAATTTGCGCATAGGTATAGCCATTGAACTGAATAGAATCAATTTGCCCATCGATATTCGTTTTGATTTTATCCAAGTTAAATGAGCTGCCTGCAATTTTACCAGTAAAATTAAGTAGACCTAGAGAGGGGATATTAAAAAGTTTACCTGCATTGAATTGGGTGGCTATCAAATTGCCTTCGTAAGCGGGTTCTTTATTTTCTGGAAATTGTAAACGAATAGAAGTGGCTGCAGTTCCAATGTCTGTGGCCAAGGATCCTTTTGCAATAAAATCATAGATAGTACCTGATAAACTACCCTTATAGTAAAGATTGCCAAAAGCATCTAGGGGAAGGTTTTTAAGTTCCTTAATTTCAGGAATCCAACTTGACAGGTCTTGTATATTGGTTTTGGCAGTTAATTGATTCAAGTCAATTTGAGTCTTATTCATGTTGGGAATGCCCTTCATGCTTAAGTTTCCGTTAACAAAGGATTGTCCGTATTGAGCAGCAATATTACTTGCATTAAATTGATCCACTGTGCCCAAGAAATTAAAACTTGTGGTAATTTTTTGATTTATATTTTTAAGTGCTGGCGCGAAAAAGGCTATATCATCTGAGGCAACAATGGACTTACTGATTCTTGCCCTCATTGTCACTTGATGCATGTATTCCTTAAAGTCTGGAATAAATTCTTTGTATTCCATGGCATAATAATTGCCAATAGTACTGTTATTTGTTCTCAAATCTAGAGATGACAATTCCATAATCTGGGGTGTCATTCTAAATTGAGTAGACAATTTTTTTATTATAAATCCAGATCTTTCTTTTAAAGACAATCGAACATTTGCTTGAATAGTATCCTCATTAAAACGAGCATTTTTGATGGTTGCATTTAAATCATTCATTCGAATATGTTCTCCATCAAAGTAGGGCACCGGTTTTTCAAATCCATATTCAATCCATAATTTCCCTTGTACAATTTCTATTTGTTTTGCTAAAATGTGCAAATGACTTTCATTAAAATACAGGGAATTGATACTTGGCTTTGTTTTTTCTTTTTTAACTATTGGCGCTTTGCCTGGTTTATCCAAAATGTAATAAAAGGGTTTATCTAACACCAATTTATCAATTTCTATTTGTTTGTTTTTAAATTGATTAAAATTGACTAAGACATGCTTTGCTTCAAATTTTGTAGTAGATCCAATCCATTCGTCGTCTTGGATAAACTGAAAATTAGTAAAGTCAATTTTTTTTAAATCGATTGGCTGATCTGTTTTCTTACTGCTATCATTAGACTGTAAATGGTCCATTATAAATTGGTAATTCCATACAGGGCTCTTTCTGTGCAAATAGATTTTGGCTTTTTCTAAACCAATATAACTAATTACAGGATCTTTTTTCGTTAAGATAAGATCTGTAACTCTAAGGGATACGCTTTGTGCATAGAGTAAAGTGTCTTTTTGTTGATCTCGAATTAGAACATTTTTAATATCTATTCTATTAAAAAGAGAAAAGTTCAAACCTTCAATTTTAACCTCCGTGCCAATCAACTTGCTCATTTTAAAAGCAATTTGACGTCCAATTTTTACTTGGATAGCGGGAACTTGCAGTAATAAGAATGATAATAGTATCAAACCAACTACTGAGGCAATCAGTACACGAATTAAATTGAGTTTATTTTTTAACAAGGGGGGCTTAATTTTATGAAATCAAATTGTTTAGTATCCTGCAACACTGTCGTCGCCTCTTTTGTCTCCAGCTGCAACTCTATTGCCGTTTGGCATAATCATTACACCATCCATTCTGCCAAATGCACCTCTTTTATTGACTGTATAACCCTTTTGTTTCAATGCTTGAATAGTAGCTTCTGGGAAATCATTTTCTACTCCAATAACATCTGGAATCCACTGATGGTGAAATCTAGGTGCGTCAATTGCTGCTTTTAAAGTCATTTTGAAGTCAATGATATTCACAAGCCCTTCATACACTTGATTTGGTATAGTGGTGCCACCAGGAGTACCTATTGTTAGGTATGCTTGATTATTTTTTGTAACAAGGGTAGGCGTCATGGAACTTAACATTCTTTTGCCAGGTTGAATGGAATTAGCTTCTCCGCCCAACGCACCATACATATTTGGTACGCCTGGTTTAATACTAAAGTCATCCATTTCGTTGTTCAATAAAAATCCAGCACCACCAACAATTGTTTTGTTCCCGTAAGTGTCGTTTAAAGTAGTTGTCACAGCAATCATATTACCAGCGTCATCAATAATACTAAAATGGGTTGTTTGTTCACTTTCTTTTACGATGCCTGCTTGAATATTTTTACTGTTGCCAGCAATCCCTGGCTGGTAGTCTTGCATGCGCTCAGCTGCATAGGCTTTACTTATTAAAGTATTGGTAGGTACCTTCCAGAAATCAGGATCGCCCATATGTTCTGCTCTATCTGCATAAGCCCTTCTTTGTGCTTCTACTTGTAAACTTACCGACTCAAAGGTATTTAAACCCATCACGCCAACTGGATAGGGCGCAATCATTTGCATCATTTGTGCTATTAAAATACCGCCACTAGATGGAGGTGCAAAGCTAATAATATGGTGTCCTCGATAGTCGAATTCAATTGGTTTTCTGAATTGAGGTGTATATTTTTTTAAGTCTTCAAGACTTATGATTCCTCGGCTATGCTTCATTTCTTCTACAATCAAAGCTGCGGTTTCGCCTTCGTAAAATCCTGCTTTACCTTGAAGTTGAATTCTTTTTAAGGTGGCGGCTAATTCTGGTTGAACTAACGTGTCTCCTGCTTTCCAGAGTTCTCGTCTAGTAAAGGCAGATGCTTGAGCACTATTTTTGATAAAATTCTTTCTTTCAGCATTTAATCCTCTTGCCTCTCTTTCTGTAATCACAAAACCATTCATAGCTAGTTCATATGCTGGTTGTATCAGTTCCTTCATTGGGAATTTGGCAAAGGGTAAAACACTATACATGCCAGCGACTGTTCCAGGTATACCAGATGCAGAAGCGCCTGATCTGGACATGCCTTCAATAGGATTTCCTTTTTCATCCAAATACATATCCCTAGTTGCTTTGCCTGGTGCTGCTTCTCTAAAATCGATCCCCATTAAAACACCTTCCTTATTTCTTGATAATAAAAAACCTCCACCGCCAATATTACCAGCTCCAGGATGCACTACAGCTAATGCAAATTGAACTGCGATGGCTGCATCAAAAGCATTGCCACCATCTTTCATAATGGCTGCTCCAACCATACTCGCCAATGGATGAGCAGAAGTTACCGCAGCTTTTTGAAATGACTGCTCTTTGACTACGGTATACTGATATGGATTTATCTGTGGATGTAGCTTAAAAAATTGTTGTGCAATGCCGATAGAGGAAAGCTGAAAGACAGCTAAGCCAATAAGAGATAAGGACAGCATTTTTTGTTTCATAAGAGGTAGATTGAGCAGGTAAATTACTTAATTATTTAGGTATCAACAACTCATGCGCTTAGTTGTGTAAAACTATCTACAAGTGTAGTCCTTTTGACCCCTTAAAATGCCTAATTTTAAGACCTATAAATATTCAATCTATGAAGCTTTCATCTTCTTTTAAATCCGTATTCGGGATCTTATTGTTTATCCTCCCGATTTCGCTTTTTGCCCAGGTAATGAGTCCAGAACAATTTCTTGGCTATAAAGTGGGTACTAAATTCACAAGACACCATCAAATTGTAAGCTATTTTAATACAATTGCTTCCCAATCGGATAAGGTTAAAATTATCCCATACGGAACGACGAATGAAGGTAGACCCTTATTTGTGGCGGCGATAGGATCTTCAGAAAATATAAAAAATTTAGAACAAATTAGACAACATAATCTTGGATTGGTAAAAGGAACTGTTCAAGACCTTAATCAGCCTGGTATCGTATGGTTAAGTTATAATGTACATGGAAACGAGCCAGCTTCTTCGGAGGCAGCTATGTTAACCTTATTTGCTTTAGTTGACCCAGCAAACAATCAAACAAAAGAATGGTTAAAAAATACAGTGGTCATGATTGATCCTTGTATTAATCCAGATGGTCGTGATCGTTATGTAAACTGGTATAATAATGCCGTTGGAACACAATATAACGCTGACCCTGCTGCAAGAGAGCATATGGAGCCATGGCCAGCAGGCAGAACCAATCATTATAATTTTGATTTAAACAGAGATTGGGCTTGGCAAACACAAGTGGAGACCCAACAAAGAATTCCATTGTACCAAAGTTGGTATCCTCAAGTGCATGTAGATTTTCATGAGCAAGGGTATAATGAACCTTATTATTTTGCGCCTGCTGCAGAGCCATTACATGACGTATTAACACCTTGGCAAAAATCTTTCCAAGACCAAATTGGTAAAAATCATGCAAAATATTTTGATCAAAATAATTGGTTATTTTTTACCAAAGAAAGATTTGATTTATTGTATCCATCTTATGGCGATACCTACCCAATGTACAATGGTGCGATTGGTATGACCTATGAGCAAGGTGGAATTAGTGCAGGTCTAGGTGTGATAGATAATAGCTACGATACAGTAACACTAGTAGCAAGAGCTACCCATCACTTTACAACGAGTTTATCTACTATTGAAGTGAGTGCTGCAAACAGAGATCAATTAGTGGGAAATTTTAAAAAGTATTTTGATAATAGTAGACAAGGAACTGTTTCTGAATACAAAACTTTTATCATGACTGCTAAAAATGCAAGTCAGTTAGAAGCTTTAGCAGGTTTGTTAAAGAAGAACAATATTGAGTATGGCACTTTGAGTAATCCACAAGCTAAATTCAGGGCTTTTGATTATTATACTAAAAAAGAAGCAGATTTTTCTAATGAGGGATATAGTTTGGCTGTTAACGTTACGCAACCGCATAGTGTTTTAGCGCGCGTTTTGTTAGAGCCTGTTACCCAAGTAAATGACTCCAATACTTATGATATCACTGCTTGGGCTTTGCCTTATGCATATGGTGTTCATGGTTATGCGAGTAAACAAGCAATTGCGATAGAACCTGGTTTTAATGTAAAAGCGCCAGCTTCTGCGACAAGTGCGTATGGCTACATCATCCCTTATCATTCTTTTGCTTCAGGTAAAGCATTGGCACAGTTGTTAAAAAATAATATCAAAGTCCGTTATGCCGAAAAACCATTTACGATGAATGGTAGAAATTTTGACATGGGTACTTTGTTAGTTTTAAAAACTAGTAATCAAAATAATTGGAGTGAAGTAACTAAATCTGTTTGTGCAGATTTAAATATAGAAGCTATTGCAGTGAATACAGGTTATGCCGAAAAAGGGTCAGATTTTGGCTCTCCAGATATTCCAGTTATTAATCATGCTCCAAGAGTTGCTTTATTCACTGGGGAATATATTGCAGCGTTGTCTGCAGGTGAAGTTTGGAGCTTTTTTGAGCAACAATTAAACTACCCAATTACACAATTAACTTACACGCAATTAAGCAGAATTGACTTAGACAAGTATGATGTTATTATTGCACCAGACGGACAATACCGTGACTTGAATTCAAAATTCATTACCGATAAGTTACAAGCTTTTGTAAGAAAAGGTGGTGTATTGATTGCCTTAGAAAATGCTGCAAGTACCTTAGCTGCTAATGCAGATTGGGGTATTCGAGTTAAAGAGTCAGCAAAAGATGATAAGGCTTCTGTTCAACAATTATTAAAATATGCAGATAGAGAAAAAGAATCTTTAAAAAGTTCTATTCCTGGTGCTATTTATAAAACTTATATGGACGAATCACATCCTTTAGGATTTGGCACCAATGGCATTTATTTCAATTTAAAACAAGACAAAGTATTATTTGAACCATCTAATAGCGCATGGAATGTCGGAAGTTTTAAAAAGGATAGTTATATCACTGGCTTCGCAGGAGTAAAAGCAAAAGCAGCTTTGGAAGAAGGTGTGGTGATTGGTGTTAAGCAAGTTGGTGCAGGTAAAGTTGTTTACATGGCAGACGACCCAATTTTTAGAAATTTCTGGGAAGGCGGAAAATTAATTTTAACCAATGCGGTTTTTTTAAATGGTAAATAATTATTCAATTTTATTTCTAACTTAAAAATTCATTAGTCATGAAGCAACGTAGAAAAATTAGTTTCTTTATGCTAATGTTGATAGGACTTGGTATTGGTTGGATGCTAAAAAATGTAAAAATTGGACTTATCGTTGGAATAGTGATGGGGCTATTGCTCACTAGCTTTGTCCAGCCATCCAAAACGAGTGGCAAACGTAAAGGCGATTAATCCTAATCCTGTAACAATCAATCCACTCAACATCATCTTAGGGCCAGTTGAATAAAAAATGGCTGCCCAGATGACAATAGCTACGAATAATGGGAGAGGGAAGAAAGGCATTTTCCATGGAAAAAAGCCGCTTCCTTTTCTTTTATATAAAATTAACAAACCAATTGCTTGACCAATAAATTGGATCATGATACGCATTGCAAGTATCCCATCAATAACTTCTTTTAATTTAAATAGCAGGCTAAATACAAATGCTATGGCTCCTAACACTAGTAAAGATCGATGTGGGAAATGAAGTGTTGGATGTAATTTTGCAAAAAAGGAGAAAAATGATTTATCCTGAGCTGCAGCAAAAGGTATCCTACTATAACCTAAGGTAGCAGAGAATACAGAAGCAAATGCAACCATCAATATTAAAACTGTAGCGATTGCTCCAGCATTTTGTCCATACAAGGTTTTGATATAATCACTTACTACGAACTTGCTATTGACAATCGTATCAAATGGTAAAACACTTGCTACACTAATGTTCATCGCTAAATACAAAATTGATATGCCCGCAATAGAAATGAACATGCTTCTTGGAATATTTTTTGTTGGATTTTTAATCTCTGCACCTAAATGGCATACATTATAATAGCCTAAATAGCTATATACTGTTTTAACGCTTGCAAATCCGAGTGCTGCTACAAGACCATATTCAAATTTTAGCCCATCATTGATATGCAAAATAGGCTCCATGAAATTGCCGTGTGCTATACCGCCAAAAATGATCCATAACAGGGTAGTAATCACACCTACCCACAATAAAACCGAAATTCTACCTATAGATTCGATATTTCTATACAATAAACTAATGACTAAAATCACTACGGCACCACTTACTAATTTCTCTTGTAGGAAACTTAAGTGAAAAAAGAAATTTGCGTATTGGGAAAAACCAATGGCTGCAGAGGCTATGACTAATGGTGCTTGTATCATCGTTTGCCAAACAAACAAAAAGCTCATTAATTTACCCCATTTCCCTCCGTATCCTTCCTTTAAAAAATGAAAGCTTCCGCCTGCTTTTGGAAGTGCAGCACCTAGCTGGCTCCAAACCATTGCATCTACAAACGATAAAAAAGCGCCAGCTATCCATGCGTACAAAAAATAAGGCCCACCCATTATTTGAGCTACGACACTCAATACAACAAAGGGGCCAATACCTACCATATCAATCATATTGATGGCAGTTGCATGTAAAAGACTTAATTTGCGGTCTAATTTAGGATTCATCTTAGGTAACAAGATAATAAAAATTACGCGATAGTTATGATCGATTCATTTAAGCAAGTGAGCTGGGCCAATACAGCTTCTATTTATGAAGTGAATGTTCGTCAATATACACCTGAGGGTACATTTAAGTCATTCGAGCAACATCTCCCTAGGATAAAAGATATGGGCATCGATGTGTTGTGGTTAATGCCTGTTACCACTATTAGTCAAGTAAATAAAAAAGGCAGTTTAGGGAGTTATTATGCTTGTAGTAGTTACACTAAAATAAATCCTGAATTTGGTACCGAGTCAGATTTTAAAGATTTGGTAAATGCTGCACAAGCATTAGGGTTGAAAGTGATTATTGACTGGGTTGCTAACCATACGGGAAGACAACATGAGTGGATGACACAAAACCCAAGTTGGTTTACACAGGATGCTGCCGGTAATTTTACAGAACGCAATGGATGGGATGATGTGGTGGATTTAAATTATAATAACAAGTCCATGCGCACAGCATTGATAGATGCAATGCTATATTGGGTGAAGCAGTTTAATTTGGATGGATTTAGGTGTGATATGGCACATTTAGTGCCATTGGATTTTTGGATTGAAGCAAGGACAAAACTAGAACAGACCAAAAAATTATATTGGCTAGCAGAATGTGAGGAGGTGGATTATCATCAGGTATTTGACACCAGTTATGCTTGGGCTTGGATGCATGCAACAGAAAAAGTGGGTAAGGGGCAGGATGGATTGCATGAAGTATATAATATATTACATCAGTATGCACAGTATCCTAGAGGAGCTTCTAAATTATTCTTTACATCCAACCATGATGAGAATAGTTGGAATGGAACTGAATACGAAAAGTATGGCATAGCTGCAAAAGCATGGGCCGTTTTTACACATACATGGAATGGGCAACCCTTAATTTATAGTGGCCAAGAATTACCAAATCATAAAAGATTGGCATTCTTTGATAAAGACCAAATTCATTGGACGAGCGTACAACCTGCATTGCATGATTTTTATAAAACTTTATTGTCAGCAAGAAAGCAATTCCCGGTTTTACACACTGGAAGCACATTTAATTTGCCCACAGATGGGAAAGTGATGGCCTATTTAAAACAAGACCAAACCAATACTGCTTTAGTTATTTTAAATATTTCTGATCACAGGCAACATATTCAAATCAACCATGAAGCATTTACAGGAAAGTTCACTAATTTATTTTCAGGTCTAAGCTTTGAATTCAATGGAGATAGCCAATTTGAATTGATGCCAGGGGAGTATATTGTGTAT
>CAZAOF010000030.1:0-15046 GCA_964486665.1 uncultured Sediminibacterium sp. | reverse complement strand
TAAATGGAATTTGTAAAACCATTTAATTCCTTTACTCAAACGATCGGATTGATCTAATAATGGTGCAAGATGGGCCGCAGTGAGAATGGCCGCTAAAGGAAATACCACAAATATATAATGCGGCAATTGCGCTTGACTTCTTGATAAAACTAGATAAGTTAAAAAGAATCCAAAAAAACTGATGCGTTCTATGCTTACATTAAAAAATCCTTCTTTAAAGATGGTTATTGTTTTTGAAATGAATGCCCAGAGAAAAACAAAAATCCATGGCAAGAAACTCCAAAGCATATTCTCCAACAAGAAGGTCGGATAACTCATTTCGTGGTAATAGTTCTCCCCTGTATACCTTCCAAAACTCTGCGTCCAATAATAAAATCTTAATCCTGATTCAATGGGAATATTGTTGATTAATTTACCTGGATGCAAATCAAACTGTTGGTATAACCCCCAACTCATTGGCAATAATAAAATGCCAATAATGATGATGCCTACTATATAGATTGGCTTAAAAAATAAATTCCATTTTTTCTCAAAAAACCATTGTGGTGCAAATGCCAATACAGGCACAACCAATGCAATAGGACCTTTGGTCATCATTCCTCCTGCAATCGCAACCATTGCCCATACAAAATAGCTCCAACGATTCGAGTCCTCCCATTTTGCAATCAACCAAATGCTTAAAGCGACCCATCCCATTAACATAGTATCTGTTCTTACATCATGCGCAATCAAGAAAAAAGCCTGACAACTAGCTAGTACCAATACAGCTAAATAAGCAACAGTTTGATTGTATTTTAATTGAGCAAATTTAAAAGTAGCATAGAGTGCAAAACCAAGGAAAATCAACGATGGTAAACGATAAGCCCAGTCATATATACCAAATATTTTCATTGATAAAGCAGACAACCAAAATAACATGGGTGGCTTATCTAAATAATCTTTTCCAAGGTCATATACTTGAAGGAAACTATTTCTTTCAAGCATTTCTCTACTGATAGATGCATATTGTGCTGCGTCGATATCCATTAAGGGAATACTGAATACCCCAATTAGATATACGACAATCATAGCTGAAAGAAAGAGCCAAAAAGTATTTTTATTCATTAGGTTTATTTTGCTATTTAAATTGAATTGGACCTATCCATTTTAAATAGGCTTTTGCTGTAAAATAACCTGACACCAAGCCAATGATGGTTCCACCTATTATATCTATAGGATAATGCACACCTACATATACTTGCGCAAAGGCGATGACGCCAGCCCATAAAAAAAAGAACCTTGTCATTTTTTGCTGGCTAACCCCCCAGGTAATAAAAATAAACATAGCTAACCCAAAATGATTGGCTGCATGTGATGAGGTAAAGCTAAATCCACCAGAGCAATGGTCTAATAACAACCTTGTTTTTCCAAATAAAGCAGGATCATTACATGGCCTTAATCGATGGAAAAAAGGTTTAAAAAAACTACTACTTATTTGATCCGTAATACCCACATTAATTAAGGCAAACAGTAACCATTTCCATGTTTTCCAGCCAATTTGATAACCCAGCCAAATCAACAAACCCAAATACAAGGGTATCCAATTATTGGAATGCCGCGTCCAAGGCAGCACAGTATCTAATATAGGATGATGCCAAACCCCATTGATTTGGTAAAACACTGCCTGATCGATGTCCTTAATTTGTTGAAAAATACTTAACCCCATGCCGTAAAGATACAAGGAAGTGGAAAAATTTAAAGTAAATTTGCATTCCGTTTAATTTTAATATTAACCTATGTCATTAATAAAGAGCATTTCTGGTTTTAGGGGCACCATTGGTGGCCGTCCAAATGATAACCTAACTCCTATAGATATTGTAAAATTTGCATCTGCCTATGGCACATGGTTGATCAGAAAATCTGCCGGGAAAAAGAAAGTAATTGTAGGACGAGATGGTAGAATGAGTGGACTGATGGTAGAAGCCTTGGTTGAACAAAGTTTATTGGCCTTGGGAATAGATGTAGTTCATTTGGGTTTAAGCACTACGCCAACTGTAGAAATGGCGGTGGTGTTTGAAGGCGCTGACGGTGGTATTATTTTGACTGCGAGCCACAACCCCAAAGAGTGGAATGCACTTAAATTATTAAATGAAAAAGGTGAGTTTGTAAGTGGTGAAGAAGGAAAAACAATATTAGCCTTAGCAGAACAAGAAGACTTTATATACGCACCTGTAGATGCAATGGGTGAATTGATTGGTGATGACAATAGTTTGTCAAAACATATTCAAGCCATTTTAGACCATCCATTAGTGGATATCTACGCAATTAAAAAAGCCAACTTTAAAGTAGTTGTTGATGCGATCAATAGTTCTGGTGCCTTTACAGTTCCAGCATTATTAAAAGCGATAGGGGTTGAGGACATTGTGGTTTTAAATGCCGAGATGACTGGCGATTTTGCCCACAATCCAGAACCATTGAAGGAGCACTTGACTGAACTTTGCGATACGGTTGTAAAAGAAAAAGCACATTTGGGTATCGCAGTAGATCCTGATGTCGATCGTTTATGTTTTGTAAGTGAAGACGGTAATTTATTTGGTGAAGAATATACGCTTGTTGCTGTTGCTGATTATATTTTACAATATTCAAAAGGCGCCACTGTAAGTAATTTATCTTCTACTAGAGCCCTTAGAGACATAACCGAAAAATATGGATGTACTTATTTTGCTAGTGCTGTTGGAGAAGTGAATGTAGTCACTAGGATGAAAGCAGAGAAAGCCGTTATTGGTGGAGAAGGAAATGGTGGTATCATTGTTCCAGATTTGCATTACGGCAGAGATGCATTAATTGGTATCGCATTATTCTTATCCCATCTTGCAAAAGCAGATACCACTTGTTCTAATTTAAGAGCAAGCTACCCTGCTTATTTTATGAGTAAGAAAAAAATGGACCTAGACGCTAGCCTTTCTTTAGCAACCATTTTTGATCAACTAAAAAAAGAGTTTGCTGCTTTCCCAATGAACGATGTGGATGGTCTTAAAATTGAT
This sequence comes from uncultured Sediminibacterium sp., assembly GCA_964486665.1. Lineage (GTDB taxonomy): Bacteria > Bacteroidota > Bacteroidia > Chitinophagales > Chitinophagaceae > Sediminibacterium. The sequence continues at coordinate 12,023 of CAZAOF010000030.1, read as the reverse complement.
TTCGAAAATGAATGGGTGCATTTAAGATCCAGTAATACCGAACCAATCATGCGCATATATACTGAAGCAAAAAGCCAGGAAGCCGCAGATCAATTAGCAGATAAAATTATTCAGATGATACTGAAAATTCAATAATTTAGTAGCTATGCAAAGAATCTATCTTGACAATGCGGCAACAACATCACTTTCACCCGAAGTGCTTGAAGCAATGATGCCCTATTTAACCGAAAAATTCGGGAACCCTTCTTCCATCTACAGCTACGGTAGAGAAACTAGACTTGCTATTGAACAAGCTAGAAAATCGGTTGCAAAAAACTTAGGTGCAAAGCCTGCTGAAATATTTTTCACTAGTGGAGGAACAGAAAGTAGCAATACTATTTTGAATGCTGCCGTATTAGACCTTGGATGTAAGCATATAATTAGTTCGCCTATTGAGCATCATGCCACTTTACATACAGTCACCCATTTAGCAAAAAGGCATCAGCTTCGTTTAAGCTTTGTTCAAATTTTACCGAATGGACATATCGACATGGCACATTTAGCCACATTATTAGCGGATAGCAGCGAAAAAACAATTGTTTCGATCATGCATGCTAATAACGAAATTGGCAATATGATAGACATGGAGGCAGTGGGCAAACTTTGTCGTCAATATGAAGCTTATTTTCATAGTGATACAGTACAAACGGTTGGTCATTTCCCATTTGAATTAAATAAAATGCCCGTTGATTTTATTACTGGTGCTGGACATAAATTCCATGGCCCTAAGGGGGTTGGTATTTTATATATCAATGAAAATATAAAGATTAGCCCACTCGTATTGGGCGGATCACAAGAGCGCAATATGCGCGCTGGCACTGAAAACCTTTATGGCATAGTTGGATTTGCCAAAGCCCTTGAATTAGCAACCGAGCGTCACCAAGCCGAAAGCACCTACATTCGATCTTTAAAACAATACATGTATGATCAATTGATTGATAAAGTACCTGGCATTAGTTTTAACGGAGACCCTTTTGGAGATAGTTTGTACACTTTGTTAAGTGTTAATTTCCCAAAGAACGAAAAAACCGAGATGATCTTGTTTAACCTAGACATACACCATATTTGTGTTAGTGGAGGTAGCGCCTGCTCAAGTGGCGCACAACAAGGTTCACATGTAATTCAAGCATTAAATAAAGGAACGGACATTGTTACCATTCGTTTTTCGTTCTGTAAACAAAATACAAAAGAAGAAATTGATCAGGTTATTACAGCGTTATTGACGATGCTAGATTAATGTCATTCCACTATTGGCTAAATGATCGTTTATTCATAAAAAAAGGCGCTTCAATTGAAGCGCCTTTTTTATATACTGTTCTGTCCCTTAGCGCTGTTCGATTAGGGCTGAGCGACAGGCTGTATTCCTTTTTCTAAATTTTGAATGACATTAATTAACTGATAACAAGTTAAAATATCTTGAACAAAAGCGCCTTGCTTATTATTAAATTCAGTAGGCTTGTTTTGATATGCATTCTCTGCATTTTGCATAAACTGGTCTTCAGACATTGGGCTACCCAAAGACTTATAATAAGCCAATTGCTGCGTCAAATCCTTAACAACTGAAGCACCAATTCTTTTTGCTAACTCAATATCACCAGCCGCATAAGCTGCTTGCAAAAACAAATAAGAGAAGTAATTGTGCTGATTCCCTCTGTTGGAAGACATTCCATAAGGAAGATTTTTAGCACTAATTTCTGTATCTAACTTTCTTAAAATTTGCTTTGCACTATCCTTCTTGCCTTCTGCAGCTAAAGATTGAGCAATTTGTGCAATATTTAATCTTAGTGAATTCAAATGCCTTCTGTTTTCTTCGTCAAAGTATACATTTGGCTTACTTGCATTTTTAAAATCAAACTTAGACATGATATTTTTGTACGCAATATCTGTATCTACAGAAGCTCCTTTAACAGGAACCAACTGATAAGCTAAACCCGTTTGACGCACATATTGGTCAAGGCCTAAGTCTTTTAATTCTTGGGTAGAAGTAAAACAAATTGGACGCTTGAATTGAGTGGTCGATATAATTGCATAAATAGCCAATTCGTTTTTAACCATGTATTGTCTATTAGGATTAAAATCGATCAGTAATTCTGATTCAATTATATCGGTTGGCTTAGCAATTCCAGAAGCTAGTGCAAATTCTTTATTAACAGGTAATTTGAATTTGTGTGTAGGGAAAATATTTACCGGACCCTCTTGAGTTGAGGCTTGGTATCTTCCTGTTTGATCTCCTATCACATACCTCAACATTGAATCTAAATTATGGTAAGTCGTTTCACCAAATTCTGGCATAGGGCTATAATAAGCAACATTTAATTTATTTCCAGCAACTTGTTCTTCTGTGAAAATCACATCAAATTTATCACTCTTATTGACTTTGTACCTTAACTCACGCATATACCAATCAGAGCCCAATAAACTATTCACCACAACGCGCACATCGGGTCTTATGCCCTCTACTTCCTGTGCATACCATAATGGATAGGTGTCATTGTCTCCGAAAGAAAATAGAATAGCGTTTGGAGGACAACTTTCTAAATAAGCTCTAGCCATATCACGTGCCAATGTCTTTTGGCCACGATCATGGTCATCCCACTCCTGTTGTGCCATCAAAGTAGGCACTGCTAATAAGCAGCCTAAAGTTGCAATAGTGGTCGCCACTTTTTTATTCACCAATTTGGTTAACCAATCTGCCACTTGTAATACACCTAAGCCAATCCAAATTGCAAACGCATAGAAGGATCCTACATAAGCATAATCACGCTCACGTGGTTGCAAAGTAACTTGGTTTAAATAAATTACAATCGCTAATCCAGTGAAAAAGAACAACAAACCAGTCACGACAAAATCCTTTTTGTTTTGTTGGTACTGGTAAAGTAATCCAATAATACCCAAAAATAAAGGCAACATAAACAAGTTATTATTCGCCTTGTTGTCTTTACGAATGCTGTCTGGCATTTTAGATTGTTCGCCAAAGAAGAAGTTGTCTACAAAAGAAATGCCTGTTTTGAAATTACCATCGCGTACGTTTCCAAATCCCTGTAAGTCATTTTGTTTTCCAGCAAAATTCCAAAGGAAATAACGGAGGTACATAAAACCAAACTGGTAGTTGGTAAAATACTTGATATTATCTCTCATGGTTGGAATATCACCTTCTTGTACACCTGCAAAAGCACGATAACTATCTAACTGTCCACGGTCGTTATCTCCATCCCACATTCTAGGGAATAAATGAGCAGAAGGTGCAGAACCCCAGTCTCTTTTGATACTCTTGCCAGAAAACTCATAATTAGTAGGCGTTTTTACATATTGGTCGCTTCCTTCAACAGTCTCTGCTTTATCAACGAAATCAGGACCATACAAAATAGGCCAGTCACCATATTGTTCTCTTCCTAAATAGCCAACTAAAGTAACAGGATTGTCTACATTATACATATCCACAGAAGGATCTGCATTAGAACGTATCATGGTTGTTAAGTAAGTAGAATAACCCACCAATACAAATACTGTTGACCATATTCCTAACTTCAAAAAATAGAAGCCTTTTTTATTGGCATAGCGAATGCCCATTACAATCAATGCAATCACAACGATAAAGAACACAGCAAAACCACTATAAAAAGGCAAGCCAAAGCTGTTTACAAAATGAATGTCAAAAGCTGCTGCCCACTTGATCGTATATTGAATTAAGAAAACTTGAACTAAGCCAGTGATAACGACGCCAATAAAAAATGCAAAAAGCGCACCTTTGAAAGAGGGTTTGTACAATCTAAAATAATACACCATTACAATCGCAGGTATCGTCAACAAGTTTAACAAATGGACGCCAATTGAAATACCCATGATGTAGAAAATGAAAATAATCCATTTGTCAGCACCTGGTTGATCTGCTTTATGTTCCCATTTTAAAATAGCCCAAAAAACCAATGCTGTAAAAAAGGAACTCAACGCATATACTTCACCTTCCACTGCACTATACCAAAATGAATCACTAAATGTATACGCTAAAGCACCCACTACCCCTGCACCCATTACCAAAAAGATTTGGTTATTGGTTAATGCAGTTCCAGATTGAGTTTCTAAAATTCGTTTTGCAAAATGGGTAATCGTCCAAAATAAAAATAAAATTGTAAAACCACTTGCAAGTGCACTCATACTATTCACTGCCAAGGCAGCTGTTTGAGGATTGTCACCAAAGAAGATAATAAATACCCTACCTAAAAGCACAAACATGGGCGCACCAGGAGGATGTGGAATTTGTAATTTATAAGCACTACTTATAAACTCTCCACAATCCCAAAAGCTACCCGAAGCTTCCATCGTTAATAAGTAAACAGTGCAAGCAATTAAAGTAACTGCCCAGCCTGTCAAATTGTTGATTTTTTTGAAATCCATTTTGTCCATTTTAGTAGTTGCAAACTTAAACGAAACTGAGCAAAAAGGGAAATTTGAGGCATCTTTAAGGTTATTTTAAGATTTTAAGGTTCCCCCAAGGTTTTTTATCTTTGTGGCCCATGAGTCAAAATCGATCTGTCGCATTCCATACATTAGGTTGTAAACTGAACTTCTCAGAAACCTCTACCCTGTCTAGGCAACTAGAGTTAGAAGGCTTTGAAAAAAGGCAATTTACAGAGCAGGCAGACGTATATGTCATCAATACATGCTCTGTAACAGAGAATGCCGATAAGGAATGTCGTCAATTGGTTAGAAGGGTTCAACGATTGGCGCCTGAGAGCTTTATTGTTATCACTGGATGTTATGCTCAGCTTAAGCCCACAGAGATTGCGACCATTCCAGGGGTAGACCTTGTTTTGGGCGCTGCTGAAAAATTCAACCTAGTGCAACATCTTGCTAATTTGACAAAGGGAGATGAGACCAAGATTTGTAGTTGTGATATAGATACTGTCTCTGGTTTTAACAGCTCTTTCTCTGTGAATGATAGAACAAGGACTTTTTTGAAAGTACAGGACGGCTGTGATTATAGTTGCTCTTTCTGTACCATACCTATGGCTAGAGGTAAAAGTAGAAGCGATACCATTTCCAATGTAGTGAAGCAAGCACAAGGTTTAGCTGAAAATGGCGTTAAAGAAATTGTATTGACAGGTATTAATTTGGGCGACTTTGGCAAAGGTGGCGATGGTGGCAAAAAGCATGAAGAAAGTTTTTTCGAACTCATTAAAGCATTGGATAACGAAACAGCCATTGAACGTTATCGTATTTCTTCAATTGAACCGAATTTATTAACAGATGAAATCATTGCTTGGGTAGCTCAAAGTAAAAAATTCATGCCGCATTTTCATATCCCATTACAAAGTGGATCGGATGCGGTATTGAAACTGATGCAACGCAGATACAATAGTCAGTTTTATAGAGAACGTATAGCACTCGTAAAAAAATTAATCCCTCATGCATCCATTGGGGTAGATGTGATTGTAGGGTCGCCTGGTGAAACTGAAGCTTATTTCCAAGAAAGCTTTTCATTCATTCATGAGTTAGATATTTCCTACTTGCATGTATTCACTTATTCTGAACGTGCAGCAACAAAGGCGCTGGATATCAAGCCAATTGTGCCCATTGCAGTACGTAATGAACGTAATAAAATTTTGAGGAATCTGTCTTACCAGAAATTACAATATTTTACAGAAGCACATAGAGGCGAAACAAGAAAAGTATTATTCGAGTCTGTAAAAAAGTCTGCTGACGGAGGAATGGAAATGTTGGAAGGTTATTCAGATAATTATATCAGAGTGAGCACCCCTTATAGAGCTGAATGGAGTAATCAGATTGTCGATTGGACTATATAATAGAAACTTCCTCTAATTTAAACTCAACAATCATCATCATATTGATGCTTTCCAATCTAACATAGACAGATTTCTTATCTGCCTTAACTACTTCACCTCTCTGTCCCATAAATAAACCATTATTCACTGCAACTTTTGCATTTGGCTTGATGTCAGTTATATCAAGCACTTGAATATTGGTATAGGACAAGCCTAAATATTTTCTAATTAACTCAATTTCGTTATCTCTGATGATTGCAGGCTTTTTTTCAAAATAAAGAAATCGAACTACACCCATTGTACTTAATACATTGCTATATTCCTCCTTGGTGGCTCTAACAAATACATAAGATTTAAACAAAGGCTCTTCAATGATTTTTTTTCTATCCGACCATTGACGCTCTTTTTTTTGTGTAGGACACCAGCTTTCTATCCCTTTTTGCGCAAAATTCAAGTCTACTTTCTTTTCCCATTTTGGTTTAGTGTATACAACATGCCACTTTCTCAATTGCTCCATGATCTTAATTATTTTTTCGCTACGGTTGTCTTTTTATTGAATGCAGATAAAATAGTACTTGACTCATTTAAATGAAAATCTTTTGCTAAGTCTTTGATCCAAGCTTGGTAACGGTCTTGTTTTGTTTTATCTGGGTTGTTATAAAACTTGTCATAGTCAGCCTTTAATGGCACTAGCTTCATCGGTGTCTTTAATTTAAGTACTTGTTCATTTTGTTTTGACACTTCTTGTACTTGCTTTTTAAATGCCTGAAATTTATTTATGTTCAAATACACAGGGGTCTCTACTTGACTAGATACCCATTGTAAATTTTGTTTAAAACGATTTAGAGAAGTATCATTTTGAATACGCTTATTAGTAGACTGGATAATGGATGGTAATTCCATATAGGCCGGCCAAACCTGGTATCTTGCTTTCTCCATTTCATCCCAACTCAATGCAGATTCATTGTCTTTTTCCCTATATTTTAAATATTCATACTCATCTGGCAGTATTACGTCTGGAACCACTCCTTTCTTTTGTGTTGAGCTTCCATTGATTCTATAAAATTTCTGAAAAGTTAATTTTACAGACCCATACTCTGTTTGTATTCCCATTGAGTCTAGTGGCTTTCCAAAGGCAACGTTTCTTTGAACAGTTCCTTTTCCGTAGGTAGAGCTACTTCCTACCACTACACCACGCTTGTAATCTTGTATTGCTCCAGCAAAAATCTCACTCGCAGATGCACTAAACTCATTCACCATGACCACTAATGGTCCATCATATAAAATGCCAGGAGTCTCGTCGTAAAGCGTTTGAGAACGACCTTCTTTATTTCTGATTTGAACAACCGGTCCTTTGTCAATGAATAAACCAGCCATTTGTACTACTTCATACAAGGATCCCCCACCGTTAAACCTTACATCAATCACAATTCCTTTTACATTTTCTGCTTTCAGTTTTTTTACTTCGGCTGCCACATCTTCAGAGCATCTATGCCCGTCTTCTCTCTCAAAATCAGCATAAAAATCTGGCAGTAAAATGTAACCGTACTTATCCTCTCCCTTTTGGATAACGACGCTTCTTGCATAACCCTCATCCAATACAATTTTTTCTCTTATTAAAGAAACTACTTTAAATGAACCATCTGGTTTTCTAAAAGTCAACCTCACTTCGGTTCCTAAATTTCCTCTTATCAATTTCACTGCATCTGTAGTTTCATAACCAGAAACATCTACTGGTTCTTCAGCACCTTGTGCAATTTTAACAATTACGTCATTCACTACAATTTGACCAGACTTCCATGCAGGACCGCCTGGTTGAATACTTGCAATACGAATACCAAAATCGTCTTGAGTAAGTTGAGCGCCAATACCATATATAACCCCACTCATTTGTTCAGTAAATGACCTTTTTTCTATAGGTGCTAAATAATCGGTGTGCGGATCCATCAATCCCGTTATTGCATTTAAAAAGAGTTCGAACCTTTTTTCCTTTGTAAATGTTTTTTCAAAAGATTCTAATCTTTTCTTGTACGATTTTTTTACATAAGCTCTTGACTCAGCTTCAATTGTTGAATCACTTTTTACAACAAATTTCTCTTTGTTTTTATTTTTCTCTCTTTCTTCAATCAAACTTGCATAACGCTCGATGGTTCTATACTTTAATAACATCTCCCATCGCTTCGCTCTTTCCAATTCATTTCTAGGATAAAGCATCTTATCTGTATTCAACTGCACAGAATCATCTTTATTAAAATCAAAAGGCTTATCCATGATTTGGTTAAAGATCAATTGAGCTTCTTTAATTCTACGCTCGTACAAATCGCTTACAGCAGGCTGAAAAGTAATTGTCGCACCATGTATTTCATCATCAATAGTCGAATTGTATTTAGCTAAGCTATCTACATCGGTTTGTAAAAAAATATTCTTTTCAGGGTCTAATGCTTTAAAATAGGCAACAAAAACTTCCTTTGAGAATTCGTCATCAATTCTTCTTGGACTATAATGCTCAGACTCTAACAAATGACCAACAGTGGACAATAATTTTCTTTGTCTTAAAGCTGGAGATTCCGGATCGTCTTGTTTAAATGTATTAAACGCAAAGAATAAGGCACCAAAAAGGAAGACTGTGGCAAAAACTTTCCACTTATTTTGTTTTACGTATGTCATAATTGCATGCATGTAGGATTTCAAAAATAGCGTAAAATGGCAATCTTGCGTGTCTATTTCACTTTTTATGCCCTTTTTTACCATTATTTTATAAAAACATGCAAAACTAATTTTATAGATTACTGAATTAACGTATTTTTGCAGCCCAAATGGAGGGCGTAGCTCAGTAGGTTAGAGCGACAGTTTGTGGCACTGTAGGCCGTGGGTTCGAGACCCATCGTTCTCCCCCTAAAAACCTGTCCCGATTTCGGGATAGGTTTTTTAGTTTAAACGAATAGTATGCAGATATATTTATTACCTGTTTTTATTGGCTTATTTGGTTGGTTGCTTGTTTGGGCATTGGTTAAACTATTGTTTTATCCAATTCACCCAATCACCATTGGGACGATTCAATGGCAAGGATTCCTGCATCAATGGATTCGTCAAATAGAATTAAATAAAATACTACCTCAGTTTTCGCAGGGGGATAGTTTCGAGGCGCTTAAACCTGTTATTAATGAAAAATTAGACGATTTTTTTAAAAATAAACTTAGTGCTAAAATGCCTATGATTTCCATGTTTATTGGAGAAAAGACAATTGAAGAATTAAAAGGGGTATTTATGGAAGAGCTTGAAACCATCTTTCCTTTGCTTTTGGTTCAATTCACAAGCAATTTGGACAAGAAACTACAAAATCAGTGGCAGACTAAATTTAGCATGATACTCCTAAAAAAAGTCATAAGCGCTACTTACCCACTTCGCTGGATTGCTTTCCTATTAGGCTTTATATGGGGAATCCTTGTAAATATCATCTTATATTAAAACAGACTTTCCCCTCACCTGCTTATTTTACTCCTCCTCAATTACAACCGCTTATACAATCTAGGTCCCATTCTTGAATTTTTTGCACGATTTTTGCATTTAAGATGAGACGAATTACACCCTTGTTGGTCTAATTCACAATCAAACATACATTATGAAACAACTATTAATAGTAGCAGGATTTTTATTATTACAGAGCTTATCGTTTGCTCAAATTCCAACGGGTCGTCCGGCGGGAGCTGGCAACATGAATATGGGCCATTTTTATGGCAAGGTAGTAGATGCCTCTAAAAAAGGAATTGACGGTGCAACCGTTCAACTAAAAGGCAGCAAATTCGACCCTGCTACTAAAAAGGCAACAGAAGTGATATTGGGTACGATGATCACCGCTGCCAATGGCGACTTCAGTTTTGACAATTTATCTGTAATGGGTAATTTCAAATTAAGCATTTCTGGGATTGGTTATAAAAAATTAGAAAAGCAAATTAGCTTCAATTTAAAGTCCAATGGCAATCCTCAAGATATGATGGCTTTGGTTGACAAAGACTTGGGAAATATTAAATTAGAGGAAGATGCTACTCAATTACAAAGTGTTACTGTAACAAGTTCTGCGAAGCCACAATTTGAAATGGGTATCGACAGAAAAATATTTAACGTAGACAAGAACTTAGCAAGTACGGGACAAACCGCTGTGGAAGTCATGAAGAATATTCCCAACTTAAATGTTGACATTGATGGTAATGTGACATTAAGAAATGCTACCCCTACGCTGTTAATAGACAACAGACCTACCACCTTAACCTTGGACCAAATTCCGTCTGATATTATTGACAGAGTGGAGATCATCACTAACCCTTCTGCTAAGTATGATGCTTCTGGTGGCAATGCAGGTATTTTGAACATTGTCTTAAAGAAGAATAAAAAGAACGGCTACAATGGTGGCATTAGAGCTGGTGTTGACATGCGCGGCAAAGTCAATGGTGGAGGAGATTTGAATTTGAGGACCAATAAAATCAACTTTTCTACAAGTGCTAATGTTAGAAATAATAAATCATTAAGCACTATTGATAATGTTAGAGACATCTTATTAACTCCTATTCCAACAAGCATTAGCACATTCACTGATAATGTTGGATTAAGCGCATTCTCGTTCTATAGAGCAGGATTCGATTACTTAATTGACAATAGAAATACATTCTCCATTTTTGGAAATATAGTTAAAGGAGATTTCGAAAATTCATCCATCCAAACCATAGATTCAATCTTCTCTGGTGTCAATAGGAATAATAACATAGATCTAAGGAATAACTCAATTTTTTCTTTTTTAAATAAAGGTACACAAGCTAGCTTTAAGCATTTGTTTGCTGAAACTGGTCACGAGTTAAGTGCTGATTTTAATTATAATGAAAGCAATAACGACAACAACTCCTTAATTAAATCAAGTATTTTAAATCAAAGGACCATAGGAGAAGGTACAAATAAGAACTATACTTCGAATATTGATTATGAGCGTCTTTTCAACAATAACGTAAAATTTGAAGCTGGTGTTAGAATGAATAATAGAGATGAATACAATAATAGAGATCAATATAGAATTATCAACGGTCAAGAAGTACTAATTAACAGCATTAGTAACCAATTGAAATTCAATGAAAGCGTTTTGGCAGCTTATACTAATTTAGGTGGGAAAAAAGACAAGCTAAGTTATCAATTAGGATTTAGAGTAGAAAACAGAGAGTATATTGTTAATGTATTAAACAAGCAAGGACAAGATTCTTTAGAGTCAAAAATTAAATTGCCTATTTCTTTATTTCCAAGTGCTTTTATTAGTTACAAATTAAATGACAAGAACGACGTTCAATTTAATTACTCTAAAAGAATTAACGCACCCAACCCATTTCAATTACAACCTTTCCCAGACTACTCTGACCCTTTGAATATTGCAGTGGGTAACCCTAATTTAAAGCCACAATTCACGCACTCATTCGAGATGGCTTATAATAATGTATATAAAAAAGGTTCGAACTTACTAGCTACTGCCTATTACAAATACAGTACTGACTTAATTACAAATTATATTTATAAGGATATTAATCCTATTACGAATGATACTGCGTTCTATAGTTCATTCATCAATGCAAATTCTTCAAAAGTATTTGGTTTAGAATTGAGTAATAAGACTGCAGTTACAAAATGGTGGGACTTAAACCTAAGTTTTAACTTATTTAGATCATCCATTGAAGCAACTATTCCTGGTCAAGATGTAAATAATAATTTGACAAGCTGGTTTAGTAAAATGAATAACAACTTCAAACTTGTAAAGGGTTTGTCTCTTCAATTTAGCGGTCAATATCAGGCAAAAACAATTCTTCCCCCAGGTGGAAACTCTGGCGGTGGTGGTGGAAGAGGCGGTGGTGGTTTCGGTGGCGGCGGATTTGGCGGACCACAATCCACAGCTCAAGGATACAATTTGCCTAACTACGAATTTGACATGGCAATTAGAAAAGATTGGACACTAAAAGGTGGAAAAACAGCTTCATTGACGTTTAGCGTGAGTGACTTATTTAAAACAAGAGTTGTACAAACCTATTCGGAAAGTTTATACTTTACACAAAATGTGTCTAGAACAAGAGATCAACAATTTTTTAGATTGAACTTCTCTTATCGCTTTGGTAAATTCGATGTGAATCTTTTAAGAAGAAAAAGTACAAAGATGCAAGAAGGAAGCAGTGG
>CAZAOF010000029.1:0-15401 GCA_964486665.1 uncultured Sediminibacterium sp. | reverse complement strand
TTTTGCAATGCATCAATCATATCAATATCGTTTGGACTTAAACCACAATCTGTGATAGTCGTAAGTCCAGTAGCAAAACAATTTTTTTGTGCAGCTGTCAACCAATTTTTATAATCTTCTTTTGTGGCTGCAGGAACATTTCTTTCTACCACGCCCACAGCATTGTCAATTAATAAGCCTGTTAACTTCCCACCTGCTACCACAAAGTCTCCTCCCTCCATCGTTTGGCCTGCTTTCACACCCGCAATTGACAAAGCTTTTTCATTGGCAATACTTGCGTGACCATCCACTCGTTCTAATAACACAGGACGGTCAGGAAATAAAGCATTTAATTCAGCATTGGTTGGGAAAGCCTTACCTGGAAATCTGTTTTGATCCCATCCTCTTCCACGAATCCATCCATTACCAGGATGTGTTGCTACGAATGCTTGCACTCTTTGTAGTACTTCCTCCCACGAATTAGCAAACATTAGATCCACTGCATATAAAGATTGCCCATAACCCAAAAAGTGTGCGTGCGCATCCACAAACCCTGGATACAAAGTGGCACCTTTAGCATCCACTACACTATCTGCTTGGTAATTTTTTAAAATATCATCGTTGGTTCCTACCGCAACAATTTTACCGTCCTGCACGGCCATCGCCTCTGCTACTGCAAAAGCATCATTGACTGTATAAATTTGTGCATGGTGCACTACTAAATCTACTCTTTGATTGATACATGAACTGAAAAATACAATAATAGCAATCGCAAATAATTGACGCATAGGATTTATTTAGAAACTAAAAATAAGGAATTAAAATAGAAATTGACACTAGGTGTATAGAAGCAGCTGATAATGATAGCTAGCGTTAAACTAGTTCAGTAATTCACAAGGCTTTAATCCTGTATGCTTTTTAAATGCAGCTGAGAAGTGCGAAATGGAGGAATAGCCTAATAAAGCAGATACATCTGTTACACTTAATGACTTTTCGTACAATAAATATTTAGCATGCTCCATTCTCTGTTGTTGATAGAAGTCAAATATGGTGGTGCCGAATACTTCTTTAAAGCCTTTCTTTAAATAACATTCATTCATGGCCACTTTACGACTCAATTCTTTTATGGTGATAGGATCTCCAATATGTTGTAATAAAATTTCTCTAGCTAAATAGATACTCTCCTTGCCACGATCATCTGACAAAAATTTACATGCGAATCCTTCTTCTTTTTCATCTACAATACACTCCAAACTGAATAATAATAATTCATGGATTTTAGCATTGATAAAAATGTTTTCTAAAGAGCCAGTATAGCTGTAGTTCAATAAAGAGTCCAATGTGCCTCGCTTTCGCATACACAATGGAAAAGTTTTAACGAATGCATTGGGATGTTTGAACGCTAAAACTTCATCTTTACGATTATTCAATTTTACATTGTGTACAAACTGGTGTAAAAAAGTGGAGGTAAAATGAAAAGAGAAAACATCTACTGTTCTCAATGGACCCGAACAATCATTGGTTGGTAATTGATTACAATTCCCACATAATTTATTTTCACAATAACGATTCCCTGAAATACAGAATCTTAACTCCAAATAATTATCTGCTGGTCGCTTAGCATTATAATGATAAATGAACATTCCTGTATCTTCTAAATCTGCAGGAGACTGTGCCAGATATCGATTGATTTTATATTGTGTGGAGCCAGGTATGAGTTGTTCTTTTTGGTACAACATAGCCATACCAGCAAAGCCATTGGGCTGGTTAACTTGTTTTAATATGTCGTTGGCTACCATCATTGAACCGCAAATTTAAACTAATAACAACAAATGAAACTAAAATGTTCATTTCATGACTTAAAAATGACGCAAAAAGAGGCTCAAATTTTAATTTTGCAACATCTATTTTGCGCACCAAATCGATACGCACAAAGAATCGATTTTAAGGCCATTTTTAGCCTCATTTTCGGACTTTGGAGATTATGGCAAGATATCAATATGGGGATAACTATTAAGGCATCTGGGGCTAGTAAACGCCTTTAATTTTTGTAAATTTGTATGCGTTCAATACGCCCTATAAAACAAAAAATAGAACTGTTTATGTCAGAAGATTTACAACACCCAGATTCGGCCGAAAATAAGAACTATGGCGCCGACAGTATTCAAGTACTGGAAGGATTAGAAGCAGTAAGAAAACGCCCAGCCATGTATATTGGTGACGTGGGCATGAAAGGACTTCACCACCTCGTTTATGAAGTAGTTGACAACTCAATTGATGAAGCATTAGCTGGCTATTGCTCTCACATAGAAGTAACCATCCATACCGATAATTCAATCAGTGTTCAGGACAATGGTCGTGGTATCCCTACCGCAATGCATACTAAAGAAAAGAAGTCAGCACTAGAAGTGGTTATGACGGTATTGCACGCAGGAGGAAAATTTGATAAAAATACCTACAAAGTATCTGGTGGTTTGCACGGCGTGGGAGTGAGTTGCGTAAATGCTTTAAGTACTAAATTATTAGTAACAGTAGAAAGAGAAGGAAAAATATTTGAGCAAGAATATTGTATTGGTGCCCCAAAATATCCAGTAAGAGAGGCGGGCGTTAGTGACAAAACCGGTACTAGAGTTCATTTCTGGCCTGACCAAACTATTTTCCAAGAAACTGTTTATCGTAAGGAAATCCTTGAAGGACGTTTACGTGAACTGTCTTATTTGAACAAACGCATTAGTATTACGCTAACAGACCTTAGAGAATTAGATGAAGCAGGTGCTCCTTATGTAAACCATTTTTACAGTGAAGGAGGTATTGTGGAGTTTGTTCAAATGTTAGATAAAAACGGCAATAGAAACCCAATCATCGCTGCTCCTTTATATGTTGAAGGACTGGACGAAGCTTCGAATGTCATGGTGGAAGTTGCTTTAAATTACAACGATGACTTTAAAGAGAACATTTTTTCATACGTAAACAATATCAATACCATTGAAGGTGGTACGCACGTTACTGGTTTTAGAACTGCGTTAACACGTGTATTCAAAAGTTACGGTGACAAAGAAGGTTTGTTTGAAAAAGCTAAAGTCACTGTAGAAGGCGATGACTTTAGAGAAGGCTTAAGTGCGATCATATCTGTTAAAGTACCTGAGCCTCAATTTGAAGGTCAAACAAAAACGAAATTAGGAAACAGTGAAGTGAGTGGTGTAGTGCAAACTACAGTGGCTCGTGCATTAGAAGCTTATTTAGAAGAGAATCCTAAAGAAGCAAAATATGTGATTTCTAAAATCATACTTGCTGCTCAAGCACGTGTTGCTGCTAAGAAAGCACGTGATATGGTTCAAAGAAAGACCGTATTATCTGGTGGTGGCTTGCCTGGTAAATTAGCGGATTGCTCTGAGCGTGATCCTGAAAGATGCGAGTTATACCTTGTCGAAGGAGACTCTGCGGGTGGAACAGCTAAACAAGGTCGTGAAAGATCTTTTCAAGCTATCCTACCATTGAGAGGTAAAATATTGAACGTAGAAAAAGCGATGGAACATAAGATCTACGAAAACGAAGAGATCAGAAATATGTATACAGCATTGGGCGTAACCGTAGGGACACCAGAAGATCCAAAAGCTTTGAACATTGCAAAATTGCGTTACCATAAGTTAATCATCATGACCGATGCCGATGTGGATGGATCTCATATTGCCACATTGATTTTGACATTCATTTTCAGATATATGAAAGAGTTGGTGCAAAATGGTTACGTATACATCGCACAGCCTCCTTTGTATTTAGTTAAAAAAGGCAAAGAGCAAGAGTATGCGTATAGTGATGAACAAAGAAAAGATTTAATAGCGAAATTAGGGGGAGGAAATGATAGTTCTGTAACGATACAGCGATATAAGGGTCTGGGTGAAATGAACGCTGATCAATTATGGGAAACAACCATGGATCCAACTAGAAGAACCTTAAAACAAGTGACCATTGACAGTGCTGTAGAAGCAGATAGAATATTTAGCATGTTAATGGGAGACGAAGTGGCTCCGAGAAGGGAATTCATTGAATCTCACGCGAAATATGCGAAAATTGACGTTTAACGGCCTCAATTGGGGGATATTTATAAACATTTAACAAAAAAACGTATAAATCAAACCTTGCATATCAATAAATAAACTACTTTCAATTAGCATTTTAAAAATTAAAATATATACAAAATGGACACTTCAAAAATGATCAAAGCATATTGCTTGAAAACAAAAGAAAAAAACGTACCAATGCATGATGCTGTAGTTACTAAAACTGCAAAAGGCGGTTATATGGCTGGCGGTCACGATGGTAAAGGAAATAAAATGGCAGCAATCATGAGCGAAACAAATGCTTTGAAAGCAATCGCTGATGGTGTAGCTACTAAGGGATTTTAGTCCTAAGCTGACTTATTGAAAGCCTGCTCTTCGGAGTGGGCTTTTTTATGCCTCTACTTTGCTTCGCCTACTACTCCGTGGTGGATTTTTGTCAAGGTCGCATAGCAATGCTCCATGCTCTTAATATCTTTGATGATTAAAATAAAAGTCTTCCCAACTTGTTTGAAGTGGGCATTGTTCATCGCTGTTTGTGTAAAGCTTAAAAGCCCTTTAAAAATGGCACTTTCATAATAAGGTGAATCTGGCCTGTTAATGAAGAAACACCTTAATGTTTCGTCTTTTAAAGTCATCTTTTCGAAACCTAACCCGATAGCCAATCTCCTGGACTGAATAGTCGTGAAAAGCGAAGCAACTTGTTTAGGCATAGGTCCAAAACGATCTATCAACTCCAATTTCATTGCTTCTAATTCCGTATCGTCTTCTGACTGATCTAGTCTTGTATACAATGAAAGCCTTTCACCAATACTCTCTACATAACTATCTGGTATCATGATTTCCAAATCGGTATCAATCGTACAGTCTTGTACAAAGTCATCCTGCTTACTAATTTCCTCTACAAATAAATCTTTGAAATCGGAGCGCTTTAATTCACGTACCGCCTCAGCTAATATTTTTTGGTACATTTCAAATCCGATCTCCGCCATGAATCCACTCTGCTCTCCTCCTAATAAGTTTCCTGCACCACGTATATCCAAGTCACGCATAGCAATTTGAAACCCAGATCCTAACTCACTAAACTGTTCTAAAGTTTGTAGACGTTTACGTGAGTCATCAGGCAGCGTAGTCATTGGTGGCGCTAATAAATAACAGAAAGCTTTTTTATTACTACGACCTACTCTACCTCTTAACTGATGTAAATCGCTCAAGCCAAATTGGTGTGCGTTATTAATGATAATGGTATTCACATTAGGAATATCCACGCCACTTTCTACAATATTGGTACAAACCAATACATCATAACGACGTTCTATAAAATCAAATATTTTTTCTTCTAATTGATGCCCCTCTAATTGTCCATGCGCAAAACCAATGCTTAAGTCTGGGCAAAGTTTTTGTATCATCGCACACATTTCTGCCAGCCCTTGCACCCTATTGTGAATAAAAAATACCTGCCCCCCTCTTTCTGTTTCAAAATAAATGGTCTCTCTAATAACATCCTCATGAAAGACTTGGACCTCAGTGTGGATGGGTTGTCTATTGGCTGGTGGAGTATTAATAATACTTAAATCTCTTGCACCCATTAAACTAAAATGCAAGGTTCTTGGAATAGGTGTAGCAGTCAATGTCAGGCAGTCTACATTCGTTCTTAATGTCTTTAGCTTTTCTTTGTGTGCCACACCAAATTTTTGTTCCTCGTCAATCACCATTAATCCAAGATCTTTAAAAACAACTTCTTTGCCAAGAATACCATGCGTTCCTACAAGTATATCAATCTTTCCTTCTTTCACTTTGGCAATGGTTTCTTTTTTTTGCGCTGCTGACTTAAAGCGATTTAAAAAATCAATCTCTAATGGAAAATCTTTCAATCTATCTTTAAATGTTTTATAATGCTGAAAAGCCAAGATCGTTGTAGGTACCAGCACAGCAACTTGCTTTCCATCAATAGCCGCTTTAAATGCGGCACGAATAGCTACTTCAGTTTTACCAAATCCAACATCACCACAAACTAAACGATCCATTGGTGCTGCAGCTTCCATATCTTTTTTTACATCCGCAATTGCTTTAGCTTGATCAATCGTATCTTCATAAATAAATGAAGCTTCTAGTTCATGCATCATGTAGTTGTCTGGCGTAAAGGCGAATCCAGTTTGCGCTTTTCTTTGCGCATACAATTTGATTAAGTCAAAAGCGATCGCTTTAACTTTGGCCTTGGTCTTGTCTTTTAATTTTACCCAAGCATCCGATCCTAATTTGTTCACCTTTGGAGGCGTACCTTCTTTGCCAGTGTACTTTGATATTTTATGTAATGAATTAATATTCACATATAATATATCGCTGTCTTTATAAATAATTCTTACAGCCTCTTGCATCATACCACTCACTTCTATCTTTTGTAATCCACTATACACACCCACTCCATGATCAATATGCGTGACATAATCGCCAGGATGTAAATCGCTTAAGGTACGCAAGGTGATGGCCTTATTCTTGCTATATGCCTGTTTAACTTTGTATTTATGGTAACGCTGAAATATTTGGTGATCGGTATAGCAAACCATTTTATGGTCATGGTCTACAAACCCTTCATGTATATTTTTTACAATTGGGGTAAATTGAATTTCAGTTTTTAAATCTGTAAAAATAGCATGCAATCGCTCCAGTTGCTTTGCTTGTTCTGCAAACAAAAACAGATCATACCCCTTCTTTTCGTATTCCTGTAAATTGGTAATTAAGAATTGGAATTGCCTATTAAAACTAGGCTGCACCTGCGTATTAAAAGTTATTTTTTGTTCGGTTAGATTTGCCTGAAAGCCCCATTCAATAATATTTCTGTTGTGTAATGCTTCTGTTACAGACGCAACCGAAACAAAATCATCTATTTGTGTATTTTTTCTATGCGCATCATTGTCGTCTGTTTGTTTAATAACGGGTGAATGTGCTAAAAAAGCTTCTAAGGCTTCTATTTGATCCTGTCCCTTCTGCTCAATAAAAGTCCAATCTTTTAACCAAACAATGGTGTTAAAAGCGACAAACTCCATCAAAGGAATTTTTTGGGTATCCTCAAATTGCGTGGTCACATTTGGAATAATATTCACCTGTAATAACTTGCGTTCACTTAACTGAGTCTCGGGATCAAATAAACGAATGCTGTCCACTTCCTCGCCAAACAACTCGACCCTGTAAGGCTTCTCATTACCAAAAGAATAGATATCAAAAATGCCACCCCTTAATGCAAATTGACCTGGTTCATATACAAAATCAGTTCGTTCAAAGCCATACTGAACAAGACTTTCCATTAAAGCATCCACTCCTAATGTGTCATTTGTCTTAATTTGAATAATATGCTCTTGTAAGGTCTTTGGCATAATTACTTTCTCAAAAAACGCTTCTGGATAAGTCACTAAAATTTTCTTATTCCCCCCCATAGACATTTTAGTCAATGCCTCTGTCCTTAGCATTACATGTGAAGGATTGAGTAGATTAAAATTTTGCGAAGTCTTGAAAGAGGAAGGGAAATAAAATAAATCTAACGCTCCAGTGATACTCTCTAGTGAATTGTAAAAATAGGCAGCTTCCTCAGCATCATTCAGTACAACAACATGATTGTAAGTTGCAGTTGTAGGATGAGTAAAAATTTGTTTTAAAACAAAGGCTGCAGCTGAACCATTTAAATTTTGGAGATGCACTTGAAAAGGCTTTTTTGCATCATCAGACATAGCAATCCCATCTACTATTTTATTTAGTAGGGGGGATGCATCATACCGATCAAACAAAGATTGCTCATTCATGGTTCAGCCTGCAAAGATACAATCAAAAGATGGATGATGCATTGATCGTTAAATCAATTTCTTGGAAATGATGCTTTTTTACCACTATATGAGCGACGCCATTCATGCCAGAAAAAAAGGGAATATATAAACCATCCCCATAACCCAATAATAGCGTATAGGTACCTGGCGAAAGTTTGATGTTAAACCTTCCCTCCTTACTAGTTCGCACTTTCTTAATTAATTTGGATTGCATTGATTTTGCAAAGTTTCCTTCCTGTCCAATAAGTTGGTCTGTATTAGCGGTTTTATATAAGTATATATCCGTTATATATGGACTTCCCAATTGTTTTGAATTCCCTTTAAGTGGCATGTAAGGCTCTTTTTGTAGTAGCACTTGCCCACGAATGCCTTGATATTTTAGACAAAATCCCATTAAAAATGGAACAATCAATACCAATAAGCTACACCTGATTCCATATCTATACATAGGACGGGATTTGTATAAAAATACATCAATTTTCATTTTATATAAGGTGGCTTTTATTTATAGATATAAGTTGGATAAATTACAAAGAATTGATTGTAATTTAGAACAATGAAAAGATGCTTTTTATTCTCTCTTAGCTTGGCTTGTTCCATTGGTTTTGTAGTTGCTCAAGAAGCAACCAAAAAAGATGTGTTGATGCAAACATCAAACAAACTTGCCTTAGACGCGCGTAATAATTTTTCTAAGGCAGTACTAGCAGCAAAAGAAAAAGGATGGCCCATACAATATGCTTCTAGAAATCAAAATAATGCAAAACTAATAAGTATTGACGCGAAAGGTTGGCCTAAATATTATGTAGGTTTTGCGGATCCTGTGTCTGCAATTACCATTAATGCTAATAAAGTATGGCCTGGTGCTGCTTCCAATTTGAATTTAAGTGGGTCCGACGATGCAATGACCAATAAACTTGGTGTATGGGACGAAGGAAGTCCAAGATTAACGCATAAAGAATTTAGTGGAAGGATTACGCAAAAAGACAATGCTACCGAAGTGGTTACACATAGTACACATGTGGCGGGCATTGTAATGAGTAAGGGCTTAAATCCACTATCAAAGGGAATGGCATTTAATGTAAAGGGTATTGTTGATTATGATTGGAATAATGATCTTTCAGAAATGTCTGCCGCTGCTGCAAATGGATTACTTATTTCCAACCACTCCTATGGAACAGTGACTGGATGGGACTATAATAGTGATTCGTCTAGATGGCAATTTAATGGAAGATGGAATGAAAAAGAAGATTATCGATTTGGCTTGTATGATGCTGATGCGCAAATACAAGATTCAATTGCCTACAATGCACCCAATTATTTAATTGTAACTGCTGCTGGTAATAACAGGACTAGTGTTGGCCCTGCAGTTGGTCAACCCTATTGGAGAAGAAACGAATCGGGTCGATTTTACAATGCAGGCAATCGTCCTGACGACATAAGTAGTAACGATTCCTATGGAAGTATTTCTTCAGATAAAAATGCAAAAAATATTTTAACTGTAGGCGCGGTTTATGGCATCCCATCTGAATATAATAAAAAAGAAGATGTGGTAATGAGTAATTTTAGCTCATGGGGCCCAACTGATGACGGAAGAATAAAACCTGATATCGTTGCTCAAGGCGTTGCCGTTTATGCACCCATTGCAACCAACGATTCTAGTTATGGTTACCTGAACGGAACTTCAATGGCCTCTCCTGGTGCTGCTGGAAGTTTATTATTATTACAAGAGTTAAGTCAACGTTTCACACTGAATGGAGCACCTAAGGTTTTAAAATCTGCAACAGTTAAAGCATTAGCGATTCATACAGCCAATGAAGCAGGTTTATACCCTGGACCCGATTATAAATTTGGCTGGGGATTACTAAATATTGCAGAGGCTGCTCAAGTATTGAATACTTCATTAACGAATAATAACAGTGCTAATAGCCCTCATTTTGTTTACGAAAATAACTTAGCAAACAGCGGAAGTCAATCTTATTCTTTCACCGCTTCAGGTAAGCGACCTGTCAAAGCAACCTTAGTATGGACAGATGTCAAAGGAAGTTCTAGTGATCTTTTAAATGACCGAACTCCGAAATTAATCAACGATTTGGATCTTGTCATTACACAAGGTGGTAAAACATTTCAAACCTGGAATCTAAACCCAACTAGTCCAGACAATCAAGCATTTAAAGGGGTCAATTCTATTGACAATGTGGAAAAAGTGGAAGTTGATACCACTTTAGTTGGCGCAAGCTATACAGTTACTGTCAGCCATAAAGGGACTTTAGAAAGAGGACAACAAAACTATTCGCTTATCATTAGCGGAGCTGGTGGAACCGCATACTGTAGTTCTGCTGCTACCACCACTGCTGGTGCAAAAATTGATAGTATACAATTAAACAATATCAAATATGCGAAAACAACTACAGAAGGTTATGTAGACAATACTTCATTATTTGTGAATGGTGAATCTAACGGAGCACTTTATTTATTTATGAAGTTAGGTAGCGCAGATGCGACCAATAAAAATAGATTCGTAAAAGTATTTGTTGATTATAATAATAATGGTGTTTTTGATGCTAATGAAGTAATACATACAAGTACCGTATTGACTAATGGCGACTACAATGCCTCTATTAACTTGGCTGACAATTTAGTGATCAATCAATTTACAAAACTAAGAGTTGTAGTAGCAGAAGCCACTTCTAGCGCAGAAGTGAATGCTTGTGGTAATTATCTTGCTGGTGAGACGCAAGATTATACCCTAAGAATAATCAATCCATCCAATGATGTTCAGATGATGGAAATTACCAATCCTATGGGTGGCGTTGCAGAAAAAGCAATTCAATATGTTAGTGTTAAGGTGGCCAATAACGGAACAAACAGACTAACTAATATTCCATTAAGTTTAGAAGTAAAAAAGGGTAATACCACAATACTAAATCTTACAGAAACTTTTACGGGTAGACTTTATGGATCGGAAACCATGTTGTATACATTTCAAACGCCCATTTCAATT
Organism: uncultured Sediminibacterium sp.; assembly: GCA_964486665.1. Classification (GTDB taxonomy): domain Bacteria; phylum Bacteroidota; class Bacteroidia; order Chitinophagales; family Chitinophagaceae; genus Sediminibacterium. The sequence goes on along the minus strand of CAZAOF010000029.1, from coordinate 4,545 downwards.
GAATTGAATCAGAGCTACACCATTAAAGCCACTGTATCTATCAACAATGACCAACAGCCTAATAATAATAGTATTACATCTACTATCATCAGCGCAAGCAGCAATGCTGTAATTTCTGCATCAGCGACAGGTTGTAATGAAAATGTTCAATTGTTAGTCAATAATCCTACTGGCAATGATCAATATGTTTGGCATGATAACAATACAGATTTAAGCAGGCCTATCGCTGCAGGAACAGTGATAAGAACTAGCACGAGTGCGCAAAATCTTTATGTTTCAAAAGGCTGGACTGGCTTTATTGGACCTAAAGATAACACCACACTTAGTGCTACTGGAGGATATAATAATTGGGGAAGTAGTTATGGAGAATTTATAAGGATCAATACTAAAACGCCCATTACATTAGAAACCACAAAATTATATACCGGTTATGCTGGAAAAATCGAATTAGAATTGAGGTCATTAAGTAGTTTCACAGATACCACTTATTCCTATTTTCCATCGCAAACACAAAAAGCAATTATTCATGTTGGAGCAAGTAGTCCTAATCCAACACCTGCAACAGGAACGTCAGGATCTGGCACCCCTACCCCTTTTGTTGCTGGTGACACTGGAAGGGTGTATGCAATTAATATGAATCTTTCTCAAGCTGGTAATTATATTTTAATAGCAAGATGTTTAGATAGCGCTACAATATTTAGAAATAATAATATCACTACCAATAATCATCCATTTGGCCCTACTGTTTTAGCATCTATTACCGGAAACTGGGCAGGCGCTAATTTTGAAAAGTTTTATTATTTCTTTTATAATATGCAGCTTAGCACACCAGTATTCGAAAATAATTTAACAAAAGTACCTGTCATCATTACTGCCAAACCGGTTATCTCTCAAATTGGGATAGACAGTCTTGTGTCAACTGTAGGGGATAGTTACCAATGGTTTAAGAATGACGAATACATCAATGGTGCCACTAGTCAAGGGTACAAAATACCTAACAATGTTACGGGGAATGCAATGTATAAAGTTGCCACTACAACTGGAACCTGCACCAATTATTCTGCAAATAAATTGGTATTGATTACATCAGTTCCACAAGCACCTACAAAAGAAATTAGCTTAAAAATATTGTCAACAGATTATATTGAAAATATTATAAAGGGCAACCAATTCTATATACAATTTAGTCAAGTAAAAACCAGTGCAATAAGCTTGAGTATTTTAAATAGTAATGGATCCACTGTATTTCAAAAAGACAAACTAAATAATCAAAATTCTGCTCAAACTATTCAAATTCCAACATTGAATTCAGGCATCTACTTTGTTAAACTCTTCGCCAACAATAAAGTATATATACAGCGCGTATTTATCACGAATAATTAAATCATTATGTTACAACCTTGGCAAGACGCAGTAGTGACTAAAATAGTTCAAGAAACCTCAAGTACCAAGAGGTTTTGGCTGGCTTTGTCAAGTGGCAACAAATTTGATTTTGTACCTGGGCAATTTGTAACATTAGACCTGCCCATACATGAACAGAAAAATAAACGATGGAGAAGTTACTCTATCGCTTCGGCCCCTAATGGTACCAATGAATTTGAATTAGTCATTGTTCACTTAGAAGGTGGAGCAGGTACAACCTATTTATTTAACGAAGTGGCTGTTGGGAGTATCATTCATTTGAGAGGCCCTCAGGGTGTTTTTGTTTTACCTAAAGACATAACAACAGACCTTTATTTTATCTGTACTGGAACAGGTGTGGCTCCATTTAGGTCTATGATCCTAGACATACACCAAAAGAAAACACCGCACCAAAATATCCATTTATTATTTGGTTGTAGACAATATACCGATTGCTTGTACGGACATGAATTTAAATCACTAGCATCATTGGAGCCTAATTTTTATTATCATCCTAGCTTTTCTAGAGAAACAGAGATTCGAGAAGGGGCCAATGCAGGATATGTTCATGCTACTTATAAAAGACTATTGGATGAAAGTGCTAGCAAAGACGCACAATTTTATATATGCGGATGGAAGGATATGGTAGACGAAGCCAGGACCACATTATCCGAATTAGGTATCCCAAAAAATCAGATTCATTTTGAACTATACGGATAAAAAAAGCTCCCAGTCAATTAGACTCGGGAGCTTTTTTTGAAAACATTCCATATTAAATAAGGAAGTTAAAGTAAAGCGATTCGCTATTTATTTAAGCGATATGTTTTAAAACCAATGCTTTTACTTCACTCATTGGGATTCTTTCTTGTTGCATACTATCTCTATAACGAATGGTTACGGTATTGTCTTCTTTAGTTTGGTGATCAATAGTTACACAGAATGGAGTACCTATTGCATCCTGTCTTCTATATCGCTTACCTATCGCATCTTTCTCTTCGTAGAAGCAATGGAAGGAAGGCTTGCACTCATCCATTAAAGCTTTAGCCAATTCAGGCAATCCGTCTTTTTTGGTCAATGGCAATACTGCTAATTTTAAGGGAGCAATTTTAGCAGGCAAATGTAATACAACTCTTGAATCTGTGGTACCATCTTCCTTATTGATTACTTCCTCCTCATAGGAGTTAGACAAAATCAATAAGAACATTCTATCTAATCCTATAGATGTCTCAATCACATAAGGTACATAGTGCTGATTGATTTCAGTATCAAAATATTGTAATTTCTTTTTACTAAATTCTTGGTGACGTGTTAAATCAAAATCAGTTCTTGAATGGATCCCTTCTACTTCCTTAAAGCCAAACGGGAATTCATACTCAATATCCAAAGCTGCGTCAGCGTAGTGCGCTAATTTAACGTGATCGTGAAAGCGGTATTTGTCAGCAGGAATACCCAAACTCAAATGCCATTTCATGCGCTCATTTTTCCAATGCTCATACCACTCTTTCTGCGTGCCTGGCTTAATAAAAAATTGCATTTCCATTTGCTCAAACTCACGCATTCTAAATATAAACTGACGTGCTACAATTTCATTTCTGAAAGCCTTTCCTGTTTGTGCAATACCAAAAGGAATTTTCATCCTTGCTGTTTTTTGCACATTCAAAAAGTTCACAAAAATACCTTGTGCCGTTTCTGGTCTTAAATAAATAGTATTGGCATCTTCAGCTACCGAACCTAATTCAGTAGAGAACATTAAATTAAATTGACGAATCTCTGTCCAATTACTAGTGCCACTTACGCCACACTGAATTTTGTGCGTTTGGATTAATTGTCCCAATCCTGCAAAATCATCGTTTGCCAATAAGGCATCCATGTCGGCTAGTAATTTATCTGCCCCAGCTTGGTCTCCTTTCTCGATCAACTTATCTGCATGTGCTTCTATTAAATGATCTACACGATATCTTTTTTTACTATCCTTATTATCAATCAATGGATCACTAAAGCTATCCACATGCCCACTGGCTTTCCAAGTAGTTGGATGCATGAAAATAGCCGCATCAATACCCACAATATTGTCATTCATTTGGGTCATGCTATTCCACCAATAATCACGGATATTCTTTTTTAACTGTGCTCCATAAGGACCATAATCATATACTGCACTTAATCCATCATAAATTTCACTACTAGGAAAAACGAAACCGTATTCTTTTGCATGTGAAATAATTGCCTGTAATGTATTGTCTGTAACTGTCTTACTCATAGTTTGCAAATATAGGTCGAGAAAAGATTATGGTTGTAATTTTTCGTTGTTTTGGTGCCTTTCTTTATCTCGATTGGTTTTCTTTTGGATATTTTTCTCCAAAGCAGCAGTTAAATCAACACCAGTTTGATTGGCTAAACAAATCAGTACAAAAAGCACATCCGCCATCTCATCCCCTAAGTCTGCATTGGCTTCCTTGTTTTTAAAAGACTGATCTCCATACTTTCGTACCATCAACCTTGACAATTCCCCTACTTCCTCCATCAATACACCCAGATTGGTTAACTCACTAAAATATTTCACACCAATGGTTTTGATCCATTGATCTACTTGCTCCTGCGCTGCTTGTATCGTTATTTGGTTGGACATATTATTCCCTGTTTTTTGAATCAATTATAATGGTTACTGGGCCGTCATTCACTAGCGATACTTTCATGTCTGCCCCAAACTGCCCAGTTTGAATTGGCTTCCCTAGGTCTTTGGTTACTTGAAGGATCATCTGTTCATATATCGGAATAGCCTTGTCTGGTTTAGCAGCGGCTATATAAGAAGGTCGATTCCCTTTTTTAGTAGCTGCGTAAAGCGTGAATTGACTGATTAAAAGTATTGAACCAGCAATATCCTGAACACTTAGGTTCATCACCCCATCTGCATCATCAAAAATACGAAGCTGTATAAGCTTGCCAGAAATCCATTGTATATCATCCAATGTGTCATCATCATGAATGCCCAATAAGACCATCAAACCTCTATCAATGGCCCCCACCACCTCTCCATCTACTTTCACATTGGCCTCTGAAACTCTTTGAATTACCACTCTCATAACTACGCTATTTACTGCATGAAGATAAACAAAACTATTTTCACTAATTTAGCTGTAATTT
>CAZAOF010000028.1:0-15645 GCA_964486665.1 uncultured Sediminibacterium sp. | reverse complement strand
AGAAAGATCTAGAGATTGGATAAGCTCCATAATCTTCTCCAGGAACAAGGTTATTAGACGCTTGTTGCTGAACTTCTGGATTAAAACCTAAATAATTAGACCATATGAATAAATTGGTACCCGTTACATACACTCTTGCTTTTTTAGATAATCCTTTGATAGGGAACTCGTAGCCCAAGGTTACATTTCTCAATCTAACATAAGATCCATCTTCTACTTGGAATGAAGAAGGTCTCATATTAAAACCATGCAATCCAGAATTACTATCTCCTCTTGGAATCTTACCATTACCTGGCTGTTCAGGAGAGATCCATCTGTTGTTAAATTCAGCATAAGAGTTAAAATTCGCTTCACCATTCAAAAGGTGTCTTTGCGTAAGATTTAAGATTTCTCTTCCCTCTACACCTTGAACAAAAATGCTTAAATCAAAATTAGCATACCTAAATTTATTCGTGATACCATAAGTAAAATCAGGCATATAGTTTCCTAAAGTCGTTCTATCTAAAGGCGTAATTTGTCCATCTCCATTCACATCTTTAAACTGTAAATCACCAGGTCTTGCACCACCTGCACCCACTAATAAGTCTTTAGGTGCAGCTTTAATTTGTTCCATTGTCTGGTAAACACCCACTACTTGGTATCCATAGTAACTACCTACTGGTTCACCTATTCTAGTGATATGTCTAATATCACCTGCACTACCCACGCTTAAAATTGGGTCACCGGTAGGACCAAGTTTTAACACTTTGTTTCTATTTGCACTAATGTTAAAATCAGTTGACCACTGGAATTTACCTATTGTATTTCTTGTGTTTAATGTGAATTCAACACCCTTGTTTTCTACTTCACCCACATTGGTTAATGCAGTTGTAAAACCAGCAGAAGAAGCGATATTCACATTCAATAATAAGTCTGAAGTAACACTATGGTAATAATCAAATCCACCATAGATACGATCATTAAATAAACCGAAATCTAAACCGATATCTAATTGTTTTTTAGACTCCCAGCTTAATCTGTCGTTATTTAAAGTTGATCTTCCAATACCGTTTACAATCGTATTACCCAATACATAGTTCGCATTGTTTAATAAACCAATTGCACCATAGTTAGGAATTTGGAAGTTTCCAGTGAAACCATAACTTGATCTTAATTTCAACTCATTTACAAATTCAACATTGGTCATAAATGATTCCTGATCAATTCTCCAACCAGCAGAAATAGATGGGAACACACCAGTTTGGTTACCTGTTCCAAATCTTGAAGATCTATCTGTTCTAATTAATGCAGACATTAAATATTTCTCTTTGTAAGAATAGTTAGCTCTAGCCAATGCAGAAACTAAAGTCCATTGTTCTTTTACTGCAGAACCACCAGTTACAATACCACCACTGATTGTTTGAACTTGGTCATCTGGGAAACTATTCGCTTGTACAAATTGTAAATCATTGTTCTGCTTTTGTGCAGTATAACCTCCAAGTAATGTTAAGGTATGGTCATTGAATGTTTTTGAATAATCCAATGTGTTTTCCCAAATCCAGTTTACACCTTGAGAAGTACTAGACTTAGCAAATGGATCAGGTTTTGTCGCCCCTCTATATAATAAAGAAACGCCTTTGTAATAAGATTGTTGGTAATTATCTAAGTCTATACCAATATAAGATTTGAAAGCTAAGTCTGGTAAGATATTGTACTTTAAATAAGCACTACCAAAAATGCGAAGGTTTCTGATGTTCTCTTTAATTGCTTGCATAGTCGCCAATGGATTATTGGCAGTAGTCATGTAAGCACCCAATTGGTTTTGGTTATCAGACTGATTGATACTTCCATCAGGCAGATAAGGCTTAACCACTGGAGAATGCACCATCGCATCGTAAATGATTCCTGGAGGTAAAGCAAAATAAGGTCCGTTTGCAGGTAAACGATTGTTGTCAGTGTAAGCAATATTAACACTAGATCCTATTTGAACCTTTGATGAAATATCGTCAACCACATTTGCTCTAAAAGTATAACGATCAAATTTTGAACCCTTAATCGTTCCTTCTTCTGTGTAATAACCTGCAGAAGTATAATAAGTCATATTGTCTTTTCCGCCACTAACAGACAAGTTGTAGTTAGAAACCATACCTCTTGAAAGTACAAGTCCTAGCCAGTCTGTGTTAGTGCCATCCCAATTGATGTATTTTTCTGGAATTAAAAAGTTGGCCTGTGTTCCTCTACCAGCATTGGTATTAGGATTATACAAAGGATTATATGTTTTACTTGCAGGATTCGTAGGATCGTTCGTTTGTAAATAGTTATTGTTTCTAGCATCTTTAGTATACCTGATCAATTCCTCTGAACTCATCAATTTTGGCAAATTCATTGCCTCGTTAAATCCTGTATAAGCATTGAAAGAAACTTGTTTACGATTTTTTAAACCCTTTTTAGTCGTAACCATGATGACACCATTAGAACCTCTAGAACCGTAGATACCAGCAGCAGATGCATCTTTTAACACCTCAATAGACTGAATATCGTTTGGATTGATGGTTGTAAATGGATTGATTTTTGGAACCGTATACGCTTCCGTTCTTTGACCAATATTTTGTTGAAGACTTGTGTTGCTTGAGATAGGTAAACCATCAATTACATACAAAGGATCGTTACCTGCAGAAATAGAAGCAGAACCTCTAATTCTAATTACAGGAGCCGAACCCGGTTCACCAGAAGGAACAGATACTTCTAAACCGGCAACTCTACCTTGAATGGCATTTTCGAAACTGCTTACTGCAATTTCTTTCAGTTGTGATTCATTAATACTAGCAATCGCACCAGTTACTTCTTTTCTCTTTTGCTTACCATAACCTACTACCACTACTTCATCTAAAGATTTTGAACTTGCTTTTAAGGCAACATTTAAATCACCAGACTTACTAGCCACCACTTCCTTGTTCAAATAACCAACATAACTAAAAACTAAGGTGTTGTTTACAGAAGCTAATCTAATTTGATATTTTCCATCGTCATCTGTAGTCGTTTTGGTTGTACCACCTTTCACAGTCACATTCACTCCTTTAAGCGGCTGGCCATCTTCCGATGCCGTAACCACGCCAGAAATTACTGTATCAGCTATGGCAACACTGAATGTATTATTAGCAAGCTTATTCGAGATAACAATGTTTTTGTCATCCATGAATTTCCAAGAAACTGGAAGCCCATCTAATATTTTATTCAAAATAACTTCTACATAAGCATCTTTGAATTGCGCTGACACTTCTTTGTTAGCTGGCAACACATCGTTGCTATAGAAAAAACGATAGTTCGACTGTTTTTCGATCATTTTAAAAACAGTGTGAATATCAGCTCTATCTGAATTCAATGAAATTTTTTGCTGAGCAAAATTTTTCGCAGAAAGCTGAATAGAAATGATAATTAATAAAAACGAAATTTTCATTGCCCTCGCGGTAGAGGTAAGAAAATTTGTAATTGGAAAAGATTCTTTTTTTTCCATAGGTTTACTTTTATTGGTTATTGATACGCTAATTAAGTCCATTGTTATTTAAATATGTTTGTCGTCTGTTATGTAATAAAATCAGTAATTCCTATGAATTTTTAGCTACTTATTCAATTACAATATTTTTATCGTTTATTTTATAGTTGAAGTTTTTGGAATATTTAATCAGTTCAAACACTTTCTCTAGGCTAACATTTTCAAAAACACCTGTGTACCTATACTTTTTCACTTTCTCGTCTTTGAACGTAATATTAATCGCATACTTTCTTTCTAATTCAAGTGCAATTTTTTCGAGTGGTTGATTCACAAATACCAACTTATCATTTAACCAAGAGGTCTCAGCAACTAAGCTATCTTGTCTCATATAAGTAATAGAAGTCAACACAACTTTATTATCTGAACTATTGGATACCTTGGTGGCAACAGAAAGTTCGTCTTCCTCTTTGGCTATAATTAATTTTTCTGTTGGCTTTAAAATAATAATATCTTCTGGGCGAGATTCTAAGGAAACTTCAATCTTCCCTTTGATCAATGAAGTTTCTAATTCTTTGTCTTGAGGATAGTTTCGTACATTAAAGGAAGTACCTAAGACTTTAATATTGACTTTCCCTGTATGAATGATAAAGGGTCTAGAACTATCATGTGCTACATCAAAATAAGCTTCCCCAACTAAGGTAACTTCTCTGGTTTTGCCGGCGGCAAAACTAATATAGGTTAATCTACTATCTGTATTTAATCGGACAGTCGTGCCGTCGGGTAATTTTATAGAAGACTTAGAACCTCTTTTTGTTACAATCTCATTCACAAACGAATTACCATTTTGCTTGGTAACACTTTTGTCTAGTCTTAGAGAATAATTAATGAAGAAAATGGTGAAAACACCTGCCGCGATAGCGATAAATGCAAGTTTTCTTTTGGTAAAATTGGAGGTTCTCTCTACGGAAGGTTCAATGGTATTGTCATTAGCCGAATCAAACATGCCAGCCAATTGCATCTTCACGTAATGCGACGCATACGCTTGATCTGCCATAGAAGCCGCCTCTTTTTCACAATAAACAGGCTCAATCATCTGATCGTATAAGAACTGTAAAGACGGATTTGCTTGTAAAATAGTAGAAATCTCTGCCAACTGAGATTCAGTAGCGTCACCAGAAAGCTTTAGGCTTAATAAGTCAAAAAAATATTGTTCGGTTTGTTTGTGCATAGCTGTTCTATACTAAGACTAAATTATTGGACCTTGCCGTGAAGCCTAGGTCGCTATTTATTAAATTATATTAAAAATTATCTATTTAAGGAATTGTTGAAGGTCCATCCTGATCTTCCTAAGTGCAATTTTCATATGTGTTTCGATGGTGTTTTGAGAGATTTCAAGCACTTTGGAGACTTCTTTATAGCTTAATCCCTCCTCTTTAATCAATCTAAAGACCATTTGACACTTCATTGGCAAACTCGAAATAACCATATTTACCCTTTGAGTTACCTCAGAATATATGTAGAGTTCCTCTGGGCTGTCTGCATTACAAGCAGTCTTGTCATCTTGATCAATGGATTCACTTAAAGACTGTTGGTGTTTCTTAGAAGCTAAATAAGTAAAACAAGCATTTTTAACAGAAGTGATTAAGAATAATTTTAAATGTTGGATCTGGGAGAGCTTGTTACCCATTTGCCAAACCTTTAACATGATATCTGATACAATTTCCTCACTTATTGATTTGTCTTTCAATATGTTAAAGGAAAAACGATATAGAATGGGATGAAAATACAAAAACAGACGCTTATAGGACTGCTCGTCTCTATAGTAAGCCACCTTGCTTTGGTAATACAATAATTCTTGTGAGGATAGTTTCAAAATAATTTTTATTTAATTGTATTAAACCCCCACCACTTTTTTAAATGTTTCCATATCAATTGATTTCTCATGTTTAGATATCACTACAGTAGCCACAGCGTTACCAATAAAATTAGTAACCGACCTAGCTTCACTCATGAACCTGTCTACGCCTATTAATAAAGCGAGTCCCTCTAAAGGGATCACTCTAATGGCGGTTAAGGTAGATGCCAAAACAATAAATCCACTTCCTGTAACACCTGCAGCCCCTTTACTTGTAATCAGTAAGATACCGAAAATAGTTAGCTGTTGTGAAATAGAAAATTCAACATTATATACCTGTGCTAAAAATATAATCGCCATACTTAAATAAATAGAAGTACCGTCTAGATTAAAACTATAGCCTGTTGGAATAATTAAACCCACAACAGATTTTTCACAACCTGCATGTTCTAGTTTCTCCATCACAGAGGGCAATACAGCCTCACTACTGCTTGCGCCAATGACAATAAATATTTCCTCTTTGAGGTACTTTAATAATTTAATTAAACTAAATCCATAGTAACGCATAATGCCATTCAAAATCAAAAAGATAAATATGATGACAGTGATATAAAATGTAAGCATAAACTTTCCTAAAATCAAGAGACTACCAATACCAAATTTACCCATTGTATACGCCATGCCGCCAAAAGCCCCTATAGGACTAAGCTTCATAACAATATGTAAAATATTAAATAAGGCTTTATTAATGACGCCAAATGTATTGATAATACCTTCGTTGCCTTTCTTAATCATCATTAACCCAATGGCAAAAAAGATACTGAAAAATAAAATCTGAATGATGTCGCCTTTTGCAAAAGCAGCAATGATATTATCAGGAACGATATGCGTAAAAAAATCAACCCAGTTCATTTCTTTTCCCTGATCTACATAAGCCGCTACCTTATCGTTATTGGATGTAGCTAATACAACACCTTTACCGGGCTGAACAAATGTACCCACTACTAAACCAATAAATAAAGCGATGGTAGATACGATCTCAAAATATAGAATTCCTTTACCACCTACTCTACCCACTTTTTTCATATTTCCTGCGCCTGTAATACCTAATACTACAGTAAAAAATATGATAGGGGCAATGACCATTTTTATTAAACTAATAAATAAGTCACTTATAATTTTTCCCGTTTGAAAAAATGCAGGGAATAATAAGCCAACAACAATGCCTAGAATTATTCCAATTAAAACTTGAACATATAAGATCTTGAGGTATTTCATTTACTAAACTTACAAGTTATTAGTTCAAAAAATGAAATAAATTATTTAAATGGCCGGTTGTGAAAATAAATTCTTCAAAGAAAGTGAATAAAAATTCACCTTCGGCTTCACGGCAAAAAAATACACTTTATACTTTTGCCTTAAAACCAAGCTTTTCAGGAGTGATTGGCAAGTCTCTAACCCTTTTTCCTGTCGCATTATATACAGCATTGGTTAAAGCGGCCGCAAAACCAATCAATGCAATTTCACCAAGACCTTTTGCACCAATCGAATTCATATTTAGATCTGGTTTATCTACAAACCAAACATCTGTTGGCGGTATTTGAGAATGCAAGGGAACCTTATAAGCTCCAAAACTCGCATTCATGATTTGACCAGATGAGTGATCAAACGCTAATTGCTCAGTCAAGGCCATCCCGATACCGCCTACCACGCCACCTATCATTTGGCTTCTGGCAGTTTTAGGACTAATAATTTTTCCTGCATCACCTGTAGTAACAACTTGTAAAATTTTAATCGCACCATCTTTAGGATTCACTGCCACTTTTACAAAATGAGAAGAGAAGGAGTTACTTGTGAATTTTAATTGCTCAGGTGTTTTGCCTGTAGAGTTAATGATTAAATCAATTTGTTTATCTGGGGCAAATTGTAATGTGTCCGCTACCGATATGTTGATAGAGGGATTCGACGATACAAGAATCATTTCGTTTTTAACCTCTAAAGCCTCAGCAGTAAAGGAACTAAATGCTGGAGCGTATTTTATAGCAAGCTCTTTTAAATTTTGTTTTAATGTGCTACAAGCCAAGTCCACAGCAGATCCTACGGTAGAAGTGGTACCCGATCCACCCTGAGAAGGACCTGGAGGTAAATCAGAATCTCCTAACTTGAATTTAATTTTTTCAATAGGCATCTGCATAGCAGCCGCTGCAATTTTTGTCATCGAAGTGGTGGTACCTGGACCCATATCACTCACTGCGCACTCTAATGTTAATCTGCCTTCCTTGTTCAACAATGCACGAACAGAGGCACTACCTTTTCCTGCTCCAAAAACTCCATTGGCCATACCATAGCCAATTTGCCAGCCATTTTCTTTTAGGCTGCCTGGCGTTAAAGGTCGGTTCTTCCAGCCAATTTTATCCTTACCATATGCATAGCAATCTTTTAAATTAATGTCGGAGAAGGGTAATTTATTTTCAGGATTCACGGTGGTATAGTTTTTTAACCTTAGCTCCACAGGATCCATTTTTAATTTATAGGCAAGTTCGTCAATGGCAGACTCTAGACCATATGAACCAGTGGCTTCACCAGGACCCCTCATCCAAACAGGTGTACTCAAATCAAGTGGCAGCATACTATATTTTGTATCCACGTTATCACAAGCATATAAAAACTTAGAAACGTTCACAATCCCTTCTCTAAAATCTTCATAGCGTGATGTGCCGCTAATCGCTTCATGGGTGATGCCAACAAAACGACCAGACGCATCTGCACCGATACCAATTTTCTGCCAAGACTGTGGACGATAGCCAACAAGCGAAAACATTTGAGGACGGGTAAGTACTAGCTTAACAGGACGATTTAATTTTTTTGCCGCAATAACTGCAGCAGGCACATTGGCCCAACTTCTTAAGCCACTTCCAAATCCACCACCTACATTTTCTGCAATGACCCTAACATTTTTATCTAGTAAACCAAAAGTACGCGCTACAGTAGACTGTGTACTTTTTGGACCTTGTGTTTTATCATACAATGTCACCTTATCTTCTCCATCCCAAAAGGCAATTGTAGCATGCATTTCCATTGGAAGATGCACTTCTACGGGAATGGTATATTCCGCCTCAATAAAAACAGGCGCTTCTTTAAATTTATTTTCAGTACCTCTTTTATAAGCAACAGTTCCTTTTAATTTTGAAGTATCTTTTCTGGCCAAGTCAAAATTCGTTTCAAAAGCTTGCGTTTCGTATTCAGCACGTACTAAGCGGATTGCTGCGTTAGCATTCTCTAAACTATCCGCCACAATCAATGCAATGGGTTGACCAAAAAAGCGAACTTGATTGTCATACAATACTTTATGACCACGCCATTCAAAAACATTTTTTGGACGCTCTGCAGCATTTGTTAAATAGCCTGGCACTGTTGGACAGTTTGCATAATAAATGACATCCAATACACCCGGAGAAGCTAAAGCCTTAGCCGTATCGATATTTTTTATTGTTCCTTTTGCAATGGTACTCGTCACAAAAACGGCATAAGCCATGTTAGGCAAATTGTATTCAGCAGTATATTTTGCTTTGCCAGTTACTTTGTCTGCTCCGTCTACACGCTCGTCTGCAAAATCAAATTTGAAAAAGTTCGTATTGTTATCGTCGAATTGAATATGATTCATAAAAGAAAATTAAATAGATTAAATTTTAGCACCAGATTTTGCAACTTCATCAATAGCGTCAACAATATTTTGGTAAGCCCCACATCTGCAAATATTCGTATCCATATATGCTTGAATACTTGCTCTACTAGTAGCCTTGCCTTCTCTCACACAAGTGACTGCTGACATAATTTGACCAGAAGTACAATAGCCACATTGAAAAGCATCATGTTTTAAAAATGCCGCCTGCATTGGATGGAGTTGATCTCCTTTGGCAAGCCCTTCGATGGTAGTGATTTGATTGTTCTGATGATTTAATGCTAATTGAGTACAAGATTTTAAACGTTTTCCATTCACATGGATGGTACAGGCGCCACATTGTCCCATTTCACAACCTTTCTTGGTACCCGTATAACCAATATGCTCTCTTAACAAATTCAGCATGGTCGTTCTCGCATCAATTTCGAGTGAGACTGATTTGCCATTCAATATAAACTGTAATTTTTCTTTCGCGATAGGCATAGGAACAATTGTATCAGCAGCAAAAGTTTTCACCAGGATAGAAGGCGTAAAATAAAGTGCTGCAACTGAGGCAGATTTTTTTAGAAAGCCCCTTCTTGCATCATCAAATTGACAAGGATTCATAAACATCGATTTGATGTAATTTACCAAAAAAGAAAGCGCCTTCAAAAAAAAATTGGATAACCGGTTATAAGGTCGACGGAGGATTTCCAGGTTTGGCGTAAGTAAAACGGTCAATGAGTTCGGTATTGTAATAGGCGTCTAGACCATTACTACAGATGGTCCCAGCTTGGTCAAGATGCAAAAAGCCATCAGAGCTAGGATTGACGCTTGGATCTATCAAAACTTTTTCTAACTGACCAATCACTAAGAAAGTACTGTTTAATGGTATGGGTATGATTTCTTTTAAAGAGAGCAGGTATTTAATTTTACTTTCTTTCACAAAAGGCACAGGCACTCCAGTTATATATTCTTCTGTTAAACCTACCTCCTTAAACTCATTCACCTCATCAGGATATTTCGCACTGGTTTGATGTGCTTTATCCACAAAAGCAGCCTGAATATGATTGATTGTATAAAAACCGTTGGCTTTAATATTGGCTAAAGTGTGCGGAGCAGCAGCAATAGGCCTATTGATATAACCAATTAAAGCAGGATCAGAACCAATATGCACAATGCTACTAAACATGCCAAGATTAGGCACACCATCGGCATTCACTGTGCCAATTAAACTAGCCGATTTAAAACCCGTTAAGCTATTGATAAAATTAGCCCTGTAAAATCTTTCCCAATGTTGCCATTCGGCTGGAGTAAATTGTTGCATGATAAATTAACAAGTGAAAGATAAAAAAGTTGAAGGCAATATAAAGAACGATTATTTAAATGAAAAGGTGTCAAGCGCCTTTATATATATACCCTCTTTGGATTGCAGACTACAATTGGTAAAAGGATGCGTTGGAAAAAATAAAGCCGTCATGACCGTGCGTCCACCATCAGCAAATAATTCAACGGAAGTTTTATCTATTAAAAGCGATAAGTCCATCGCAGCATCAGCTACAAACCTTGGGGCCGTTGAAATAGCAGCAAAGCCTTTATAAAAATTCGACACCCCTGCGTTTCGGCGATCGATATAAAATTCTTTTTTAGTTGCATCAAATCCAATCACCAATTGCTCATTCCATGCATTGGACAAAATAAGTTGGAAATCGTTTGTTTTAAGTAAGTCAAGATCAATACGGTTAGGCAGGTTTGCACCCGTGTTCACTAACGAATACTCTTTTTGAACTAAAAAGTTTTCTTTAGACATTGTCTTTGTAAAACGCGTATCCATTTCTTTCACAGGATTGGATACCAATAGAAAATCGAGATTTTCTATTGATGGACTAGCATTCAAATTACTATTTGAATTTGTGTTTGACTTTGTGTTTGAATGTACTTGATGCTTTACCAAAGTTAATTCCCTGGGCACCGTCATCGCACTTCTCCATTTTTCAGTAGGTACCAAGTTGGCATAATTCCAGTTGCTCATCCATCCAATTAACACTTTTCTGTCCCCCGTATTTGAAAAGCTAACTCCAGCATAATTGTCAGGACCATAATCCATCCATTTGGTCTGAGTAGAAAAAGGCTTAAATGTATGCCCGTCAAAATCACCCACCATATATTGCGTAGCAGAACCACTATTAGGTCCACCAGGATTCATACTCACTAGTAAGACCCAAACTGTTTTTCCATCAACTTTAAAAGACAATAAATCAGGACATTCCCAAACCCCACCATGCGCGAAAAGCCCTTTGCCCATCTCAGACTCTTTGGTCCAATTTATTAAATTAGGACTGCTATAAAATTCAATATGATCGGCAACAGCCAAACTCATGATCCACTTTTTTGTTAGCGCATGCCAAATTACTTTTGGGTCTCTAAAGTCCTTCAGATTCGGCGTTTTAAGTACTGGATTCTTTGCGTACTTTGTCCAAGTCTTTCCTTCATCCAAACTAAAAGCAATGGATTGGTTCTGAAAATCTGTTCTACCTGCTTTTTCACCAGGCATAAAATGCTGCGTGTAAATAGCCACCAATGGTGCGATACCACCCCGTCCTAAACCACTTGTATTATTCAAATCCAATAGAGCAGAGCCAGAAAAAATCATCCCAATACTGTCTGGATATAAAGCAATTTTTTGTTCCTTCCAGTCAATCATATTTGAACTAATAGCATGACCCCAGTGCATTGGACCCCACACAGTCGAATCGGGATAGTGCTGATAAAACAAATGGTATTGCCCATTTAAAAAAATCATCCCATTAGGATCATTCATCCAACCCACTCGAGGGGTGAAATGAAAATTAGGTCTGTACAAATTTTCATTTGTATTGTTTGCATCAAGGTTCACTTGACTGAATAAAGAAGACTGCATCATAAAAAAAGATAAAGCCAAAATAATCCGCTTAAAATTCATACAATTATGATTAGTTAGATGTAGTCGTTAACTTTTGAACCAACAATTTTAATCCCTCTTCTTTTTTACTGTTGATTTGATCTTGAGCAATAAGGGCGTCCATTTGCGTTGCATAATTAGGCAAAACTTTCTTAAGCGCTTTCAAAGAAAGTGAGCTTCCTACTGGTAGCATTTTTTTATCTACAATATGATAGATATAAAATAAATCATCTGAAACATATTCTTTAACTGGTGCACCACCATAAACAGCCGTTTCTTTAATACGCTTATGGGTATATTTTAAAAGTTGAAAAATTGAACCCTTACTCAACACTTCATAAAAAGTAGCAGGGGTATTGTTTTCAACATTTGGAAATAAACACTTAAACTGTTTAGCTACTTTATTGTTTTCTTTGTCTTCACTATATAAGGTAAATTCTTTTGCTTGTTGATTCACTACATACAATCCATTTTTTTGAGTAAAGTATAACTTATGATCAAAGTAGGAGTAGTTTAAATTTGAATCAATGGACTCCATCCCATTTACGAATAAGATCTTGCCTACACCAAACTTTTCAAAAACGTAGGGCGTCCCTTGAACACCTGCACCACTTGCAGGTAAAAGTCGACCGTTCGCATCAGCAAACTGCACACTCTGAACAGCATTGCCCATAACAGCTTGAGCTACTACATTATGAACAGCGAAAGAGAAAAGTAAAATAAAGAGGTACCTGTACATAAAAAGATTTTAAGGTGATATAGCAAGTTAAAAAAAAGGGTGCACTCAATTGCATTGAGGCACCCTTTTTTTACAATTATATGTAAATTGACTAGTTCGTGTAACCTGGGTTTTGAACAATCAATGGATTCGCTTGAATTTCCGGATTTGGAATAGGCAAGATGAATCTGAAATTACCTGCAGGCAATGTCAAGGCAGTTCCTTGTGCATCTACTGCTAAACGAGTGATAGGCAAGTTTCTTCTCTTTGCATCAAAGAAACGGTGTCCTTCGTATGGTAACTCTTTAAAACGCTCGTTCATGATTGCATCAATCACATCCCCTTTTGTAGCAAAAGTAGCGTTTGTGTAGTTATTGATTCTCGCAGCTCTTAAAGCGTTGATATCAGCAGCAGCAGCAGTCAAATCATTTGTTTCTGCTTTAGCTTCTGCACGGATTAAATACATTTCACCTGTTCTGAATACTTTAGCATCCGCTAATAATTCAGTTGGTGTACCGTAAGTAGTACCAGCATATTTGTTGATTAAGATAGCACTTCCGCTTCTAGAAGAACTAGCTTTTAAGATTGGCTCTTCAAAGAAATAAGCAGCATAACGAATATCATTTACTTGATCATAAGCATCTAATAAACGCTGAGTTGGCTTCCAAGTAATGGTACCGATGTTTGCAGCGTTTGCAGATGTACCTCTGTACAATCCACCAATTCTACCACCAGCAGTAGTTGTTCTACTTAATTTGAATGCCATTTCGCTATTGTCTGTATCCTTCCAAATTTTTGGAAAGTTAGTTTTAGTAGCTAATGGGAAAGCAGCGATGTACTCAGTTGCAAAAGTAGATGCATTTGCATAGTCTTTTGTATACAAAGCAGCTCTAGCTTGTAATGCAGTTACTGCATGCTTAGAAGCTCTGTAGATGTCTGTATTTGTTGCAGGCAACAAAGTCTTTGCAGCAGCTAAATCAGCATTTAATTTAGCGAAGAAAGGCGTTACAGTCATTCTTGCAACAGGAGTCAAAGAAGGTGTCTCCATGTATGCAACAGCTAAAGCAGCACCATCAGCTGTATTGCTATAAAAACGATACAATTCAAAGTGAGAGAATGCTCTTAAGAACAATGCTTCTCCTTTTACTCTGTTTTTAGTTGCTTCTTGAGCAGCAGTAGTCGCTTTCACATTTGGCAATGCTTCTAAAACTCTGTTTACTCTGTCAATAATTCTGTAGTACAAAGGGAATGCAGTGTAGCTATCTCTTAAAGAGATATCTGTAGATGCATATTGCCATTCGTGCACAGTTGCGGCATTGTAAAACTCAGCTACTCTTACCTCGTCGGCAAATACACTGTTCAACAAAATACCCATCTCTACGTTCATCGCTGAGTATGCACCAATGATGCCAGACTCGATGTTATCAACGGTCTTCAATGCGACGTCTCCGCCGATGAAGTCGGTCTCTTTAACATCTATCACCTTCGAACATGAAGCAAAAAGGGATAACATTAAAAAAGAACCTATAACCAATTTATTATTTCTCATTTTATTCATTTTTTAGTTGATTAGAAATTAATGTCTAAACCTAATGTAAACATGCTAGGGTTAGGATATTCATTCAAACTAATATTGTTATTATCTTCTGGATCTAAACCTCTCCAAGGACTCCAAATCGCTAAGTTTTGACCTTGCGCATATAATCTTCCGCCGTTGATCATTGACTTGCCGTTAGGACCTTTGATTGCTGGTAATTGATACGCAACAACTAAGTTTCTGAAACGTAAGAACTTCGCATCTTCTAAGTCAGAAGAAGTAAAGCCTCTATCAAATGTAGATTTTTGGAAGAAAGCATTGTCACCTGGTTTTTGCCATTGGTTATCAATTAACTCTCTAGAAGCTCTTACGATACCATGGTATCCAGGAGTACCTCTTGTGATCCAGTTTCTTGTGTTGTTACTTCTAACCACATCAAACTGATAAGAGAATAAACCGCTTACAGAGAATGCTTTGTAACGGAATTCAAAATCAAATCCACCTTGGTGTTTTGGTAAGTAGTTACCAAACTTAGCGAATTGACCTGCTTTAGCAACGTCTTTTGTTACAGAACCGTCTGGAGCCTCATAAGTTGGAGCACCTGTAGCAGGATCTGCACCTAAGTAGTTGTAAGTATAGTGTGTTCCGTAAGGTAAACCTTCTCTGATAACGAATGTACCAACGAAGAATTCATTTACAGCACCTAAATCAACAATCTTGTTTACGTTGTAAGAATGGTTCATACCTAATGTTACACCGAAATCACGACCTCTAACTACGTCTACTTTAGCATTTAATTCCAAACCTTTGTTAGACATTCTACCTGCATTAATGTACAAGCTAGAGAAACCAGTTGTACCAGATAATGGTTGGTTAACGAATAAGTCTAAAGTTTGTTCATCATATGCATCTAAGTTGAAACGAGCACGACCGTTCCAAACACTGAAGTCGATACCGATGTTAGATTTTTGAATTCTTTCAATTTTCAAATTAGGGTTACCTGGACTATTAGGAACTAAACCAGTAAGTGTTGAACCAGCATATTGTGCTGTTCCAAAAGTTGGCACCTGAGGGCCTTGGTAGTTCGTGATAGATTGTAAACCAGCACCATAAGAAGAAGTAGAGATAGAACCAATATTTGGAATAATACCAAATGATAACCTCAATTTCAAGTCAGAGAAAATAGTTTGCTTGCTCAAGAAACGCTCATTTAAAGCATTCCAAGTAAAACCAGCAGACCAAGAAGTTACTTCTCTATTCTCTTCGTTTACAATTCTTGAAGTACCATCACGACGAATATTTGCATTCAAAGAATACTTATTGTCATAAGTGTATTTTGCAGTAGCAAAATAAGAACGGATACCAAATCCAGATTTTGCACTAGATGCATTCTGAGGATAAGTAGCCGCACCGTTTGTTGGCAAAGGACCAGCGCCTTGACCAGTTTCAGTTAAACGCTTG
>CAZAOF010000027.1:0-15679 GCA_964486665.1 uncultured Sediminibacterium sp. | reverse complement strand
TCTTTACTTTATTCAAATCACCAACAGCATTTTTCAAATTTGCAATCATGTTGATGCCTGTAATTCTTGCTGCTTCACGGCCTTGTTCAATCGTCATGTCTTTTCCCAATTTTCCTCTAACATAACCTCCATCCTCTACAGAGGGCCCTGATCCAGAAAAATAAATCAAGTTCCCTGTTCTAACATAGTTTACATAATTCGCAATAGGAGCTGATAGTTTTGGAAGGATGATGCCAAGTGCTTTTAAATTCTCTTCTGGGCTTTGTGCTTGAGTGTAAATATTCAAGAAAAGAAAAGCCAATAAGATGTAATATTTTTTCATCTTTATTAATTGTTTAGTGCTTCAATTTTTGCTTTCAATTGATCAAATGAGAATCTGTCTGAATTATTTTTCCCTACGTATCTAAAGACTTCTTCTCCTTTATCGTTTAATAAAATCAATGCAGGATAGTGTACTACCTGCCCGTGAAACTGATAACCATTAGGAATATTGAATTGATCGGCCAATTTAGCATCCGCATCTCGATAAATAGGTAAGCTATTTGTAGATTTTAATTTATTAGCCCATGCTTTAATTTCTTCCTCACTGTCTGGTTTAATAAATACTTGAATCACATTAGACAAGGTACTTGCTTTTTCAAAGTATTCGCTGGTATGTCTATTGCAATAAGGGCACTCTGTTTTTAACAAAAAATGAAGTGCAATGTATTTACCCTTTGACTTACTTAAAGTAAAAGTGCTTTTATCGGTAACCGAAGTCAAAGAGAAATCGGCTACATTTTGAGCTTGGATATTGATTGAAAATAACAATAGTGCTAGAATGAGTTGAATGAATTTCATTATTTTAAAATTGAATTCAAATTTAACTCAAATTCACAACCTGACTTGCATTTACTCAAACAAAAAGGGTTTAATTAGTTACAATTTACACTAAATGACACCCCAGCTTCCCATTTATTATTAATTTTTGCTTCTTGTTCTTTACTTATTTTGATACATTTTAAATTAGGATTACCACTAACATTTACACTTTCAATCTTTAAATTTTTAGATAAATCAAGGCTTGATAAATTATTACTTGAGATTTCAACATAGCTTAAATCTAAATTACTACTTAGGTCTATATTAGTTAATTTGTTTAGTGCAAAGTTTATACTTTTTAATTTTGAATTTTTAGTCAAATCAATTTTTGTTAACCATTGATTGCCAAAGAAAGATATCTCTTGTAGATTTGTTAATTCTGTTAGATCAACACTAGTTACTTTATTTTTCATACATATTAGAGTCTCTAAATTTTTAAAGTACTCGATTCCAGACAAATCGCTAATATTTGATTCCGAAATATCTAGTCTAGTAACTCTTTCAACATTAAATGCTAATACTGTTCCATCAACTTTATCATCAATGCCAATTTTTATTAATGCAGCTTCAAAATTTTTATCTTTGATTGAAATTTTTGATAGTACATTACTTCTGTCCCATAGTGTTTTATTGTTTAAATAAGAGTTATCCCAATTATAAAAAATATCCCACCAATTTGAAATTTTAGAATCAGAATTATATTTAATATTATTATTTGAATTTGGAATTGATTGAAACCAATAAATAAGCCATTTAAATTGAGCGTCATTATCACTATAAATTGAAGTTTTTAATGCTGGTATATTGTATTTTAATTTTAACCATCTGTCTGCATTGATTAACTTAGTTTCACCACCATCTGGCAACCAGTTTTCAATATCAGATAAAACATTCGTTTTATTTGCCCAGTCATAATCTATTGTTGTATTTGGTGGAAAATGAGTCATACCAACTCTGCCTAAAGGTTTGTATCCATCAGATGTGTTTTTAAAACCAACAAATTTATTCCAGAACAATCCTTTAGATGTTGATACATCTGCATAACTTAGTTGAGATTCAATTTGATGACCTCTATTATGAAGATTTTCTGCAAATGACCTATGAAGGTTATATCCATATACAACGTACGAATTATTGTATACTGGAAGATCATCATTAGATCTACTACTATTGGATATATCTCCAGTGTTTTTACTTGACATATTGGATTCCCAAATATTTAAAAAATTATCTGGGCTAAGGTTTTCTGATTTTACAACAGGATATTCTTCGCTTAATGGCCTTAGTGAAACCCAGATTTCTTTAGCTTCATTTATGTTGACTAAATTTTTAACATTAAGCTTCCCAAATAAATCAGCAAAATCAAAATCCCAAATTTTTGAATTTGCTATATATTTTGTTTTTTTGATTTCGTACACATTGTAGTACTTTATAATTTTTACAGCAACATCCTCCTTTGCATCGGGATTATTATAGCCTCTAAATTTAGACCCCTCCTCAATTCCATATTTAGTCATTGATAAAATATCAATTGTCCTTTCTTTTATTTGATTTAAAGTAAGCGGGTCAAGTGAACTATAATTTGGAGCCCTCTTAGTATCCAAATCAATGCCATTAATTGTTGGATAGTAATTAATAACTACGACAGGGATAATTATTTTTGCATTTGGATTAGCTGGAGTTGTTAGATATGTCAATGTAGACAAATCAACGCTTTCAATTTCACTAACATGAAAACTATCCACTAATGAAATATTATTATAATTGATTGAAAGGAATGACTTTCCGGACTGAGCACCAATAATATCTTTATTTTGTATAGTTATCTTGCTATTAATTGATGACAAACTTGTACCATCAGAATTAATTACAGTTAATTTTACACTATCACTTAAATCAATTGTTGTTCCATTTGTATAAACACCTTTTACTGTGTATTTGTGTTTTTTGGATATTACAAGGGTGTCTAATAGATTTTCAACTCTTAAAGAAGTAATCGCCATTTTTTCAAAAGTACATGTCAAGTTGATAGGTTTTGAAACAACTAAATCAAGTGGATTTTTAGCTGTGGTATCATCGCCAGACCATTTTTTAAATTGAAAACCTGCTATTGGTTGAGGTGTTAATCTAACAGTGGTGCCAGATTTATAATTTGTTGCTGCGGCTGCGATTTTAATAATTTCTTCTTTAACAGTACCAGAACCAACAATGGTTAAACTTAATGGGTATTCTCTTTTTTCAAAAACGGCAGTAACTGTTTTATCTGCGTCCATGATTACATTACCTGGATTTGTTGTTCCAGTAATTCCTCCTGTCCATTCTTTAAAAAGATATTCTGCAGAAGGTGTTGCTAAGAGGTTTATTTTAGAGCCCATTTTATAAACACCTGAGGATGGTGAAACACTACCACCAGCTTCTGGTGTTACAATTACAGTTAATTGTTTTTCAGGGACTGGAGCGTCAGTTTTACTACATGAGAATAACAACACGATACCCAACGCTAGGATTGCTTTTTTCATAGTTTAATTGTTTTAAACTATCCTTTGGGGGTACTCAAATGTATGATTAAATTATAATCTATTTGGATTTACATATCTATTTATTACTCAATTGGCGAAAACCGAAACCTCTTGGCTGCCATTTTCAATTAATTTTTGAGCAAACCTTTAATACTTTTTGCATAAGGATCAAATTGGTAGTAGTCTGTTTCTATAAATTGATTACCAGTTCTTATAAAAACAGATTTTGTTTTTAATTCTCCATTATCAGCAGCATCTTTATAACTTATGTCTTTTTTGCCATCTCCATTGAAGTCAAAATAGGCTAATCTTGGCTTCCAGCCACCTTGTCTGACCGAATTGATAGTGTATGTAAAAATAGTTTTATCAATTACAAACGAGCCATCAGGCTTTTGAATGTAAGCATATATTTCCCATGGCGCCCAACTTGTGGGATTTTTATACACCTGATCATTTACAGCGATTATATCTTTTAAGCCATCCCCATTAATATCATCAAAAACGGCGTCTTGAATACAAATACCAATTTCATCATTTGGATAAAAATAGGGTAAGTTTAAAATAGAGGAACTATTAAATTGACCATTGCCTTTATTCAATAAAACTTTTGGTTGCATAGGTCCTATATTAGTTGATCTTTCTTCAAATGAACCTAATATCAATTCGTTCTTGCCATCTTTATTTAAATCCTCAACGAAAGCAGTTACTGTGCCACCTGCAATATATTGAACTTGTTCACCGAAGCCGTTATTGCTTATATTAGCAAAGTTTTTAAAATCACCTACAAATTTAGCCCTATTCGTTAGCGTAAAGAATGGAAAATCTTTAATACCCCAGTAGATAAATAAATTACTTAAAACTGGCAATATTAGTTCTGGTAGCCCATCTCCGTTTAAATCACCAACAACACCTTTTTCTTTTTTATTTGGAGGAAATTCGTTCTCACTTGTATTGATAGATTTTAAATCATAACCTCCTTTTCCATCACTTAGTACAATTCTAACAAGCTCATCTGGCGAGTTAGGTATTCCTTCATCACCATTATCAAAAATAATTAAGTCAATAAAATTATCGTCATTAAAGTAATATGGTTTAATGGTATGCTTATTCCCGCCAAATGAAGCAAATGACTTGTCATTGAAAAGATTCTTTTCTTCAAATGTTTTTAATGTCGAATTCCAAATTAAAAAAGTAAATGGCGCTTGCACTCCGTTATAACTTGCGCCCGCATTAAATACATCAACCCATCCGTCATTATTAAAATCTCCACATACTACAGCATTGAAAAATGTACCATATTTTGATCGTCCATTATATGGCTTTTGAAAAATAGCTGTTATTAAATCTGGCATCACTCCTGTACCATGATACCAATATTCAAAACCAAGTTGTCTTGCATTTGCTGCTACTTTATAACCCATAAATCTTCCCAATGGATTATTTACAACAGGTATAGATTTATTTAAAGTATTGGATGAGGTCGATTTGGATGTAACACTAATGGACAAAGTGTAAGCACCTGATTTTTGATGACCAGGAATATTCAAACTTAAACTTGAGGTAGATAAGCTTGTATCTAATTTAAAAATCTGCTTTGAGCTATCAGTCCATGTGGTCGTGATAGCATATGCAAATCCTGCTGCTGGTATTTTTGAACTAACAGTTATTACAAGAGGTAGCGTATCAATTACATTGAAAGTTCCAGTGTCTAAATTGGTGGTGAATTTGATTGCTTCTTCTTGTACTACTACTGGAGGAGTTACAGGTGTTTCTGTTTTAGTACAAGAAAAAATACATACGATACCCAACGCTAGGATTACCTTTTTCATAGTTTAATTGTTTTAAACTATCCTTTGGGGGTATTCAAATATATGATTAAATCTTATTTATTTCCATCTTCCCAACAAAATTGGTAGAATAGATTTAGCATATGGGTCAAACTGAAAATAATCTTTTTCAATAAATTGGTTACCTTCTCTTATAAATACAGTTTTAACGGTGGATCTGCATCCAGAGAGTGTTGTTGTATTATAGCTGCCAAACTCGTCTCCATTACTAGCATCTATATAACTAATGTCTTTTCTTCCGTCGCCATTAAAATCAAAGTATAACAAGGTCTTTTTCCCCCATCGATTGTTTCTTCTAGTGATATAATTGGAAGCGTATTTAAAATAGTTATAATCAATTTTAAAGCTTCCATCACCTTGTTGAATATAAACGAAGAATTCGTTGAGAAAAACAGTAGAGTTGTCTTTATTAAATTTCTGAAAATCAAATTGTTCTTGACTAGAAGTAATAATATCGTTTTTTCCATCTCCATTTATATCGTCAACAATATAATCCAAATTTTCGCTTACTTTTTTCAAGGTATTCATTGGTAAGTAGATAGGACTTTTACTATTAAATTTTCCATTGCCTTGATTTATCAAAACTTTATTATAAGAAGTGTCATTCTTTGTAGGTAAAACAAGTACATCACCTTCGTTGCCCATATATAGAATGTCATTTTGTTTATCATTATTTAAATCAAAAATTAATCCTGAAAAAGCATTTCCACAGGTATAGCATTTTTCACCAAAACTATTCGTATTTAAGACTCCAATATCTTTAATTTGAGATGCAAAAGCGGCATTACCGTCTTTCTTAAAATATGGAAACCCTTTAACGCCCCAGTATATATAAGTATATGGCCCACAAGCAAGAAACAAATCAACTATTCCGTCGTTATTTAAATCTGCAATATCACCACCAAATTTATTTGGTGTAATGCCGCCATTAAAAATATTTGATTCGTTTGTTTCTATTTTTCTGTAATCATATCCACCTTTTCCATCACTTAGAATTAACATAACCGGATCATTAGGCCAAGGTGGAGATGTATTTGGAGCTTCACCATCACCCATTACAACAAGATCAACATAATTATCTTCATTCAAGTAAATTGGAATCACTTTTAAAGTTGAAATAAGCGTATTGAATGATTTATCATTGAATAGATTCTTTGGTTCAAATACTTTTGTTGAGCTATTCCAAATTAAAAAAGAAAAATTTAGTGAGGGGAATGCGCCCGGTGTAAAAACATCTATAAAGCCGTCATTATTAAAGTCACCACAAGTAGCTTGGGCAAATCCAGCATTAATGGCATTCTTTTGATACCCATAGGAATTAACATAAAAATTAGTAGGCTGAAATGTTTGTACAATTAGATCAACCATTACACCTGTTCCTCTTGTCCAATAGTCTGTCCCAAGTTGTCTTGCATTTGCTGCTACTTTATAACCCATAAATCTTCCCAATGGATTATTTACAACAGGGATAGATTTATTTAAAGTATTGGATGAGGTAGATTTGGAAGTAACACTAATGGCCAAAGTGTAAGCACCTGATTTTTGATGACCAGGAATATTTAAACTTAAACTTGAGGCAGATAAGCTTGTATCTAATTTAAAAATCTGCTTTGAGCTGTCAGTCCATGTGGTCGTGATAGAATATGCAAATCCTGCTGCTGGTATTTTTGAACTCACAGTAATTACAAGAGGTAGCGTATCAATTACATTGAAAGTTCCAGTGTCAAGATTGGTGGTGAATTTGATTGCTTCTTCTTGAACTACTGCTACCGGAGGAGTAATAGGCTTCTCCATTTTTGTACAAGAAAAAACACATACGATACCCAAAGCTAGGATTACCTTTTTCATAGTTTAATGGTTTTAAACTATCCTTTGGGGGTACTCAAATGTATGATTAAATTATAATCTATTTGGATTTTTCTTACAGTTTAACCATTTTAAATTGGTAAGAAATTTTGAGGTCATTAGAAGTAATTTTAATGACATAAGTCCCTGCTGATATTTGATCTAGGAAAACTGGTATACCTGGTGTTAGGTTCTGTTTAGATAAGACTTTTGCACCAGTTGTAATATCAAATACATCCATATTTAGTCTTTGATACCCTTTGACAACAAAATCAAAGTTTAATTGATTAGTAAATGGATTAGGTGCAAGTTTGATAAACTCGCTTGCATTTAAATTCACGATATCTGTTACTAAATAGTAATAAGGGTTACTCATTGCACTAATACAACCATTTTGAGTTGTTTTAGCAGTGTAAGATCCTGCAATGGTTGGCTTAAATTTTTGTGTTGTATCAGAAATAACCAGACCATCTTTAAACCAAGTAATTCTTGTCGCATTAGCAACTAAATTATTTGCAGAATCTCTTGTTACGGCAGGGCTAGGTGGGATTGTATATTTGATTAAACTTACAGTATCTGATAAACTAATACAACCTAAGCTGTCGGTTCTAGATACAAACAATTTTGTACTGTCTAAAAACACTTTACTTGACTTATTGCTTAAATCAGATACAGAACCGTAATACCATTTAATAGTATCTCCTTTATTAACATTTTTTATTGATAGTCTTAATGAATCTCCATTACAAAAACTAAACTTTGATTCATTGAAAATTGGTTTAATTACTCTGTTTGCACAATTGAAAGAAGTCAATACAAAATTTTCAAAAAGATTATTCGGATTGATAATGAATATATCATCTTGACCATCATTAAATAAATCTTGTGCAGAAGTCCAATAGGAGCCAAAAATTTCTCCAATTTTTACCTTATTTGAATTAATAGGGTCGATATTATTTTTTTTATATTTCCCATTCTCGAATTTATATAAATACCCACTTTGCTTTTTTAGAGTATCAATTTTCCATTCTCCAGCTAAGATATCAGGAATTGCATCTCCAGAAAGATCTGTTATATACCCTCCAATTCTAAAGCCTACTTCGGTAGTATCGTAGGTCCAATAGTTGTTCGTTACTAATTTATTATCTTGAATAATATCAAAACCCATACGCTCGTTACCACTAAAAGGGTATGGAGATATCATGATTAATTCATTTTTATTATCCTTATTAAGGTCAAATTCTTTAAAAACAGGCTTAGCATGTATGCTTGCATTTGCTATTTCGCCATTAGATGTTTTATATGATGGGTGATTAAATTTATGAATCTTTAAAATTGTACTATCTAATAAATTAATTTCCAATATATCAATTTTCCATTCTTCTCTATTTGGACTGAATGAATTATGTGATACAGTAACCTTTAATTTATTATTAATTATTTCTGAATAATTAAACCATTTAATTGTATTACCATACCATTTACTAATTGAGTCATTAATATTATTGAGTCGTCGTTTAAAGGTTTTTGAAGATTCAATATATTCGTAAACGATAAATTTTTCTGATGGGTTTGAAATTATCTCATCTTTACCATCATTATTTATGTCATATTTGGTAGCATTTGTAGAAATCATATTAACAGTGTCAATATCAAACAAATCAAACCCTTTTCCATTATTAAAAAATACATGACTAGGACTAGCTTCTGGATTTTGATATTTAAAAAAGTCTTTTGGTCTTTTTTGTGGATCGCCGTGATAATTTTCTGTAGGTTGAAAAAAGTCTATTTTTCCATCACCGTTATAATCTCCAAATACGCCATACCAAGGAAGGCCTCTTCCTGTTATTATGAAATTTGTATCTAATAAGAAATTGCCATCTTTTTCTTGTAAAAAAATCCCTAGATGATAACGGTAAGCTGAATCTTTTTTACTTCCCATGTATTGGGATAAATTCATTTGAATACAAATATCTTTTTTCCCATCTTTATTAAAATCAACATACATTATATGTTGATTGGTGCCTATAATTGAACCTATTGGTCCATTATTTGCTTCAAATGAGCCAACATTTCTTATAATCCAATCTTTAAATCCATCAGGCACTTTTAATACCGACTTTTTTATTTCCCAGTTTACTTGACTAAAACTTGTTTCGAAATTTAGAAGCAAAGTAAAAGAGAGAATAAAAATCTTTAATACTTTTTTTGAACTTAAAAATATATTTGAAATTAGCTTCATTTTGTATTAATATTTGAATCTAAACTTTTTATTTATTTTGAATCCTTGTTTCGTATTTTCCCACCAGAAATAGCTCCATTTTGGTGTATTTAATCTACTCTTTGAATAAGTAGGGTAATACAAATCTATATCACCATCTCGATCTATATCTTCAGTCCAAACTTGAAGTTCTCCAATTAGGCTTTTATCAATGTCAATAAATTCTTTTTTATAGACAAACTGAGATCCTGTGTTTTCAAAATAATCTTGCAAATAGCTCCATATATTATTCTCTAAAGTAAAACTGCCAATAATAAGATCCATATCACCATCATTATCGCCATCTAGCAAAGAAATTCTTTCACTAGAAACAGTATTATTTGTAGGGTACACATATTTCTCAATATTTTTTCCAACAATATTCATATTGATAACCGATTTACTTGTAACAATATTTAACATTGGTGTATTATCGCTTGATGAATAATTCCCAAACTCATCTTTTTGACGAACATAAAAATTTACAAAATCCAAATTGCCATCTTTATCGTAATCATATTTATTATAATTGCCTTGTTTGAATAAAGGAGTTAATGTCTTTTTTTCAAATTTATTATTACCCATATTTTTATAATAAATTCCCTCATTCATGCCAGATACAAGTAAATCTTGCAAGCCATCAAAATCCCAATCAAATATATTAATATTAAATTGCGACTGTTTTGGAATATCTAAAATTTCGATCACATCATAATCTAGGTTACCTTTTGAAATTAAAAGATAAGTATTCACGCCATAAAACTTCACTTTCTCACTTCCGCTTGCATTTCCAAAGTCCCATTCGCCCATGTATGTTAAGGCAAAGTCTAAAAAACCATCTTTATTTAGATCACGATAATCAAATAATAAATTATTTAATGAGTCTCTTATTTTTGGATTTTTATCTCTAATGTTAAATGTAAAAATATCTTTACCAGAGTAGTCTTTAACAATTAAGTTTGGAGAGACTTTAGGATTATTACTTCTTCCACTCCAAGTAATAATATCAGGTATTCCATCTTTATTTACATCGTATGTTCCGTTTTTACCTTGCGCATGATCATTCCAATTTAAATTTGGATTAAGATCAACATTAATTGCTGAGACAAAAGGCACATTAACTGCATTAATGGTTTTAGATACAGTATTTGAAGATGAATTTTTTGAAGTTAAGGTTATTTGTATTGAATAATTACCCATTCTAAAATGACCAGGAATATTCAAGCTTAAACTTGAAGCACTCAATGTTGTATCTAATTTGTATACTATTTTGGAGCTATCAGTCCAATTGGTTACAATTGAATATTGTATGCCATTTGCTGGCAATTTAGAGCTCACAGTTATAGTCAATGGTATAATATCTGACACATTAAATGTACCAGTATCGAGATTGGTTGAAAACTTAATAGTCTCTTCCTGAATTACAACAGGCGGTGGCGTAACCGGTGCTTCTGTTTTCGTACAACTAATTACAAAGATTAATCCCAAAATGAATATTACATTTTTCATACAAATGATTTTAGCATGTTTTTGGGGGTACTCAAATATATGATTAAAAAATAATTTAGTCAGGCTTCAACAATTCCACTTTTAAAAAATATGTTCACCCCTCCCAGTTTCCATCTTAAACCTCAAAACCTGGCCAGCTTTTGTTCCATTTTTACGATTTGGAACAAATTTGAACCTGTGTTACAGGTAAATCTGGGGTTATTTCCGTTTTTTTAAGACAATCTAAATCAAATCATCATGCGCATCCTGTTTCCTGTTTTCTTGCTTTTAATAAGTACTTTTTCTTTTGGACAAATGTTAAACGATAGTCCATTTAATGCAAGTATTTCAAATCCTAAGTATAAAAAACAAAAAGGACCAAAAATTTTAATTGATGCAGGACATCATAATTTTATTGTTGAAATGGGACTTATCAAACCATTTGTTGATTTATCTACAAATGATGGTTATCAACCTAAAATAGATTCAGGTGTTTTTACTTCCGCTTATTTAGCGAACTATGAAATAGTGTTCATTCCCCCAGCGATGCCTTTTAAATTTGGTTCAAAAAGGGAAGTAACTACAGAAATTACTTTTACGCCTGAAGAACTAGCTGCTTTAAAAGATTGGGTAAACAAAGGAGGCTCCTTGATGATGTTAAGTGAACATGCGCCAATTGATAAATCAATGACGCCATTGTTTAATACTTTTGGTATTCAATTAAGTATTGGCGCGGTAGTTGATTCAGTAAATTATGATAAGAGCATCAATTTTCCAAATGCAGAAACGCTATTATTATTTAATAGTAGCAATGGTCTCTTAAATAGCACGCACCCAATTATTAAAGGAAACAATCCTAATGAATTGGTGCAAAATATTGTAACCTACACAGGAAGCGCTTTAACCGGCGAGGGTTATACAAATATTTTCAAATTATCTCCTTCGGCAAAAATTAGAAGATGGAGTGCGAGTCAGCCATCAGGCGGAGGCGATTCACAATGCTTAGCGGGTAATTTTGGAAAAGGTAAAGTATTTGCCTTAGGTGATTGCAATGGCTTCACAGCAATGTATGTAAACACAGGAGGTACAAAATTTTCGGCAGGAATGCAAGTTGATGCCTACGACTGGAGACAGTTTGTATTAAACACTTTACATTGGATGTCTAAGTAAGGCATAATCCTACCTCCTCCCAATTATGAAAGTTTGTGCCGGTGCAGTTCCATTAAAAAAAGCTGTTTATTAACAAATTAATGTTGTTTGGCTTCTGTAGAAGCTAAAATTTTACGAGACTGCTCCAACAATGGTTGAACAAAACTTTGATTATCGTATGATTCAAGTAATATAGCAGATGTAACAACAGACATGTAGTCAGTCATGTCAAAAGATGCTTGATGGTTGAGTTTTTTTATAGATAAATACGGATTTTCAATATTTGTTTTTCCATTTAAAAATGCTGTAACAACTTTATAATTATCTTCTGGATGCTCATATAGTGTGATAAAATGTTTCTGGTTGATGGGCTCATAAAAATCATACATATGCTGTAAAAAACGCTGTCTTCTGAATGCCAGCTTATTGAGCTGAATTTCATATTCCTTCAGTTCTTCAACAAATTTACGATCTGAGAAAAAACGAAGAGAACCAGTGCTGATTAATTGCTTGTATGTTTCCTGACGTGGCTCCCAAGCGCTTTTCCCCGACAATACAGAATTGTATTTCTGCAATGCAGGGATCTCTTTATCCCAACTTCCTTTATTGAAAATAACTAAAAGACTGTCATAATATTGTCTTCTAGATTTATATTGGTAATTAAGTTTTGATAATTGTATAGAATCAAAAATGATATCCTTTCTAATATCGAGTATAAATTGGTCCTCTCTCAATTTTTCAACATAGTGTTCCCTGTAATTTTCTACAAAAAATCCAAGTGTTACCGCTGCAAACAACATTACAAATTCAATAATGTATTCCGACCATTTCTTTTTATGTGAAGGATGATGTGGGTGATGTACTTCCATATTATTATATTATAGTTGAAAATAAGATAATGTTAGCAATTTCAACCCTTCACTTACAATCCCCCTCCGTT
The DNA here is from genome assembly GCA_964486665.1 of uncultured Sediminibacterium sp. GTDB lineage: Bacteria > Bacteroidota > Bacteroidia > Chitinophagales > Chitinophagaceae > Sediminibacterium. Next base: position 2,770 of record CAZAOF010000027.1, on the reverse strand, counting down.
TTCCCTCTATATACACAAAACTTGGCAGGAAATTGGCAAATTGTATGCAAATTGCTTCTAAATGAAAAAGCACCTACAAAGTAACCTTCGTAAGTGCTTGATTTTCAAGTGGGCCCACCAGGGCATGATCCTGGGACCCCCTGATTATGAGTCAGGTGCTCTAACCAACTGAGCTATAGGCCCGCATCTTTCGATGACAGGCTGCAAAAATAGTAAAATTGACCCTGTTATTGAACTTAATCCCCCAATATTTTAACCTTTTTTAAAGTGTTCTACCCTTTTTTTCAATTATTTTTGCCAAATGAAGAAAGTAATTTTATCCCTCCTTACTATTTTGTTATTCAGTGGATTAGCAAATGCGCAATCAAATCCTCCAGAAAAGAAAATGGCCGATTTATCTAGCCGTCCTGCGGATCACTTAATGATCCAATTTGGTGCAGATAGTTGGACTGGTGGACCTGATAGTGTAAAGACATCTGGCATTGGACGTCATTTCAATGTATATTTTATGATGGACAAGCCTTTTAGAACCAACAACAAATACAGTTTGGCTTATGGTATCGGTTTTGGTACCAACAACCAATACATCGACAAAGGCACTTATGTAGACCTTGCGCAAATTGCCAATACCATCCGTTTTAAGCAATTGGATTCTTTAGCGAATCGTTTTGACAAACAAAAAGTAGCCACAGTATACTTACAAGTGCCTGCTGAATTAAGATACTATTCTAATCCTGCGAACCCAGCTAAGTCTTGGAAACTAGCTGCTGGTGTTAAAGTGGGTTTATTATTTAAGGGCTCTACTAAGTCTAAGGATTACCAAACATTCAATGGCAATTCTTTATATGGTAAAACTTATGTTCAAAAAATTAGCAACAAAAGGTTCTTCACTAGTAACGACATCACTTTGACTGCAAGAGCTGGTTACGGCATGATTTCAATGAATGTGGGTTACTCAGTAACACCTGTTATTCGTGATGGTTACGGTCCTGCTTTCAACAGATTATCTGTTGGTTTAAGCATTAGCGGTTTATAATCACTTTTACCTATTTAGAACCCTTCTTTACATAAAAGGAGGGTTTTTTTATTCTACATAGGTATTGAGTTATCTTTGTTTAAATACAGTTTCATTTTGATAGAGAAAAAGCAAATTATTAAGGAGGAAGAGAAGGCCGTGTTGGTTGGCGTGATTCAGCAAGAACATACCGAAGAACAGGTGAATGAATATTTAGCAGAGTTGGCTTTTTTAGCTGAAACTGCTGGGGCCATTGCGATTAAAGTATTCAAACAAAGATTGCCTCACCCAGACAGCAAAACATTTGTGGGCAAGGGTAAGCTAGAGGAGATTAAACAATATGTGGCAGCGAAGGATATTGATGTAGTGATTTTTGATGACGAGTTAACTGGATCACAAATTCAAAATATCGAAAAGGAAGCCAAGTGCAGGGTGATTGACCGAAGCGATTTGATCTTAGATATTTTTGCACGTCGTGCAAGAACGGCGCAAGCAAAAGTGCAAGTGGAGTTAGCGCAATACCAATACATTTTACCAAGACTTAAAGGGATGTGGTCGCATTTGGAAAGACAAGGTGCGGGGATTGGTTCACGTGGTCCCGGTGAAACAGAAATTGAAACTGATAGACGTATTGTAAAAGATAAGATTACTTTACTGCGCAAGCGTTTACAAGAAATAGATAAACAAGCATTCACGCAACGTAAGGACCGTGGTGAGTTTATACGTGTGGCACTAGTGGGTTACACCAATGTGGGCAAGAGCACCATCATGAACTTAATTAGTAAGAGCGAAGTGTTTGCTGAAAATAAATTGTTCGCTACTTTAGATACCACTACCCGTAAAGTTGTTTTTGAAAACACACCATTTTTATTAAGTGACACGGTAGGATTCATTCGTAAACTACCGCATCATTTGGTGGAGAGTTTTAAAAGTACCTTGGATGAAGTGCGTGAGGCAGATGTGTTATTGCACGTAGTAGATATCTCGCATGATAAATACGAAGATCAAATTGCGGTGGTCAATAAAACTTTACAAGAACTAAAAGCTTTTGATAAACCAGTAGTAACCATTTTTAATAAGATGGATTTGTATCGTACAAAACATTTTGACGAGTGGGTATCCGATGAAGTAAAACAAGATTTAGAAAGAGACCTTAAGGAAAGATGGATCAATGTGACCAATAACAATTGTGTTTTTGTATCTGCTATCGAGAAACAAAATATTGATGAACTAAGAACAGTGATCTTGCATAAAGTAAGAGACATGTATCAAATTAAATATCCTTACAAGACGGTATTCTTTTAGTTATGTCAGCGACTAGTATCAATTGGGTTTTAGTGACAGATGCGCCAGCGAGTTTAGACTGGCCCGATAATCATTTATTAGATCTGGAAGTGGAGGATAAAAAAATCACCCTAGCTAAGTTCAAGGATGGCTACTTTGCCTTTGCTCAAAAATGCCCACATGCCAGTGGCAGGATGGCGCAGGGGTATATCAACCCGCTTGGCCAAGTGGTTTGCCCTTTACACAGGTACGCTTTTGACATGAAAAACGGCCGAAACACCACTGGAGAGGGCTATTTCCTGAAAACCTACCCGGTTGAACTGCGTCCCGAGGGAATTTTTATTGGTTTTAAGCCTAATTCTTTCTTTTAAACTTTTGTACTTAGCTAAATTTCATTATTTTTGCAACCCGTTAATGGGAACACTCCTCCTTAGCTCAGTTGGTTAGAGCATCTGACTGTTAATCAGAGGG
>CAZAOF010000026.1:0-15775 GCA_964486665.1 uncultured Sediminibacterium sp. | reverse complement strand
TAAGATTTGGAAGTTAAGACATTTTTAAAAGCAAAAACCAAAAATATGATTAGTGCGTTTTAGTTGAATTAAGTGCTTAATTATCAGAAGCTATTTTTATGTAATTTTAGGGATGCATATCCTCATCGTCAACAATACAAGCATCCCCGTAAAGACTTATGGAGGAACAGAAAGGGTTATTTGGTGGCTTGGGAAACAATTGGTAAAAATGGGGCATCAAGTATCCTATTTAGTAGCAGCTGGATCATATTGCGATTTTGCAAATGTTTACATACTTGACCATAACATCCCATTCAACCAGCAAATACCGATTGGCGTAGATGTGGTCCATTTAAATTGTAGGGTAAACGAGACACCAAAGATTCCTTATATTTTTACTTTACATGGCAATACCAACGATCAACAACCTTTAGATATTAACACCGTTTTTGTATCAAAAAATCATGCTTACAGATACGGCAGTGAATCCTATGTTCATAATGGCATTGATCCAGATGATTATGGAGATCCAGGATTAAATCAACCAAGAAATTATTTCCACTTTTTAGGAGATGCCGCATGGCGCGTAAAGAATGTAAGAGGCGCTATTAAAATAGCACAGAAAGCCAAAATACCATTCAGAGTTATTGGTGGTAAAAGATTTAATCTAAACCAAGGAATAAGACTCACTTTTGACCCTCGCATTCATTTTGATGGCATGAAGGGTGGAGCAGAAAAAAACAACCTTTTAAAAGGATCAAAAGGGTTAATTTTCCCAGTATTGTGGAATGAGCCTTTTGGCTTATCTATAGTAGAGAGTTTGTATTTTGGCTGTCCTGCATTTGGCACACCCTATGGCTCTCTACAAGAGATCATCCAACCAGATGTAGGTTTTACGAGCGTGTCTTTAAGCCAACTTGTTGAAGCAGTCAAACATGCAGATCAATTTGATAAAAAAAGATGTCATGAATACGTAATGGCCTATTTCACAAGTACCCAAATGGCAGGCAATTATATTGCTAAGTACGAAACTGTTTTAAATGGTCAAAATCTTAATAAGGGTGCACCTGTTTTAAGGGAAATCCAAAGAGACAAATTCCTCCCTTTTCTGCCCTAATCTAAGTAACTTTGCAATATAATTTGAAGATGCATGCCCCTATCCAATCAGTACAAAGACCTTAGATTTGAAGCCCTTTTCAATTCAGCTTCAATGGGGATCATTGTAGTGAACGGCAATGGTGATATTGCCATGTCTAATCATTATGCAAACAAATTATTTGGGTACCAAGAGGACGAAATTGTTTCCGAAAAATTAGAAAAATTAATACCTCAAAGATACCACCACGCACATGTTCAACATAGAGATGGCTATGTAGCAAAACCACAGGCAAGGTCAATGGGTGTCGGCATGACATTGCGTGCTTTAAGAAAAGACGGCTCTGAGTTTCCTGTGGAAATTAGTCTAGGACATTTTGAAACATCGGAATCAAAATATGTGATTGCCTTTATTTCAGATATCACAAAACGTCAGGAATCAGAAGAAGAAATAAGAAAATTAAATGCAAGCTTAGAAGAGAAGGTAGCCAATAGAACAGAAGAATTGCAAAAAACACTAATCGAACTGCAAGCATCAAAAGACAGTCTCACCAAATCATTGGAAAAAGAAAAAGAAGTAAACGATCTAAAATCTAGATTCGTTTCAATGGCATCGCATGAATTTAGAACGCCATTGAGTACCATTTTATCTTCGGTCTCTTTATTAGCTAAATACGAAACAACAGAGGATCAACCAAAACGTGACAAACATATTGATCGAATTAAATCATCTGTAAAAACTTTGACTGACATACTCAATGAATTCCTGTCCTTAGGTAAAATTGAAGAAGGGAAAGTAGATGTAAATTTCGAAAACTTTGATTTGACTTTATTTATGCAAGGAGTTGTTAATGAAATGAGTGTTTTGTTAAAGAACGGGCAAGAACTGATCCTAGAAGGAGACGAAAACATCACTTGCTATTCTGACGCTAGTTTATTAAAACATGTGCTCATTAACTTGGTTTCTAATGCGATCAAGTTTTCTCCTGAAAATGCTAAGATCATTATTTCAACCATGAACCAGAAAGAAAATATTCAGATCAAAGTGATTGACCAAGGAATTGGTATCCCAGAAAAAGATCAAGTTCACTTATTTGAAAGATTTTTTAGAGCAACAAATGTGACCAATATACAAGGTACTGGGCTTGGCTTACATATTGTGGGTAGGTATATGGATTTACTAAAAGGTAATATCACCTATCAAAGTCAATTAGAAAACGGAAGCGTCTTCTGCATCGAATTACCAAACAAAACGAATTAACAATAAAGAAAAGCTTTTATGGAAAAAATATTACTGATAGAAGACAACGAAGCTTTAAGAGAAAATACAGCAGAAATTTTATCCTTGGCTCAATTTGAAGTGATTACTGCTGAAAATGGGAAAATAGGAATTGAACAAGCAAGAATTCACCAACCCGATTTAATTATCTGTGATATCATGATGCCAGTTTTAGATGGCTATGGCGTTTTCCAAATTATCAGTAAAGAACCCGAGCTTCAACAAATACCGTTTATCTTTTTGAGTGCAAAAAGTGAGCGAAACGACTTAAGGAAAGGTATGGAGATGGGAGCAGACGATTATATCACCAAGCCCTTCACTGATGCCGAACTCATCAATGCAATCCATACCCGATTAGAAAAAGCTAGACGTAACCTTACAAATGCTGTAAAAGGTATTGAAGGTTGGTATCAGATTCTTACCGATTTAGGCAAAAAGGACGAGATGCACAATGCGCTTGAGCAACATGATATTGTTGAATTTAAAAAGAAACAAATCATCTACGCTGAGGGACATCACCCAACTAAATTATTTTATATAGAATCTGGTAAAGTTAAAATCTATAAAACAAGTGATAATGGTAAAGAATTCATAACTAGCTTGTTATCTGCTGGTGATTTTTTTGGACATATTGCACTGCTTGAGAATAAAACATACCAAGAATTTGCAGAAACTTTAGAGGAGGCTAATATTCGTGTTATTCCTAAAAAAGAATTCGAAGATTTATTAACACAACACCAAGAGATCGCTTTAAAAGTAATCAAGTTACTCGCTAATAACATTACCGAAAAGGAAGATCAACTGGTAGCCCTAGCCTACCACAGTTTAAGAAAAAGAGTAGCTGACGCATTATTGACTTTGAAGAAGAAGTATGACCAACATGATACTGACTTATTTTCTATTGCTATTTCTAGAGAAGATTTAGCCAATATCGCGGGAACTGCCACAGAAAGTCTAATTAGAACATTGAGTGATTTTAAATCAGAAAATTTAATCGCAATTAAAGAAGGGAAAATAACAATACTAGAAGAGAAGAAGTTGGCACAATTGTGTAACTAATTAAATTCCGGGCTCGATTACAGCATCAATTTTGTTGTCAATATTTTGCTTCCAAGTAATGAATTCTGATTCTAAATAATTCACTTGTTGTTTGTCTTTTTTTAGCAAGAGTGGTTCTACTATTCCACTCGCCTTTAGCAATAAAATATCCTTTTTTAACAACTGTAAGGCTGTTTCTCTGTTCAGTATCAGTTGCTGCATTTCTTCTGCCCATTCAATTAATACCGCCTCAACAAGTACATCTAAATAGTTGGTGAGTTTGCGTTTAATAAATGCCTGTTCCTCCTGAATGAAATCCAAGGTGCGAATCAATGATTCTAGTTCTTGTATGAAAAGTTCCTTTTTCATTATATTTAATTATGGCATGCCGCAACCGAAGCACCTCCCTCTATCATTGGACTGATATACGGAATACCCAAGTTCATCCCTCTTAATAGTAATAAAATACCCATACTCATTAACATATAGGGTAAAGCTTTTTGTAATTTTTGTCTAAACACAAGGCCCAACATTTGTCCACCAAAAGCTACCAAGATAAGCGCGGGAATAGTTCCAATCCCAAATAAAATCATAAATAAGCCACTCTGTAATATGGATTGATTTGCCCAAGCCGAACTTAATGCTAGGTAGATCATGCCACAAGGCAAGAATCCATTCAATAACCCAATGAATAGAAACGAACTTGTTTTGCCTTGCTTAAACAAATTTCCTAATGCTTTTAAAATGGGCTTTTGCAGCCAATCAATTTTAAAGAAACCTAGTTTCCTTTTAGGGTGTAAATAGAATACCCATAGTACATACAGTAGCATTAAAGCACCAATTACAATACTTAGATGTTGTTGTACATTATAAAAAGGAATTTGTTTTCCAAAAATACCTACTAATATGCCTAGTACGCCATAAGTAGTTATTTTACCCACATGATATAATAGCGTTGCTACTCCTTTTTGGAAGGAAGACAAATGGGCAATAGGAAGCGCCATCACCAAGGGTCCACACATTCCTATGCAATGGACACTTCCTAGTAGACCCATAAAAAAACCAATCTCCAAAAAGGTACTATTAAGCATAGTTATAAATATATATTTTGCTCATAATAATAGGATACGCCTGACTTTATGATAGATAATTTGAGTGTATAATTGCCTTTTTTGACAATACTTGTTTTAAAAGCAGCAAAAGCATTTAAAGTCTCAAAATCAAAATGTAAATCCTGTTGTTTATCTGCAGCATAATACAAGTGTGCTTTGCCTTTTACATTTACACCATTAAAAATTGAAGGCAGCATCAATTTTAAAGAATCAGTTTCATGTTTCACTTGCAATAAGCCACCTAAAGCTTTAGCCCTTGCAGATGCGTCTATCACCTCTTGGTATTTTAATTCTGCAGCATAATAATCGTTTTCTACTAAGTCAAATTTTTGCTGAGTAGATTGATATACCATGAATAAGATACCAAGAACAAAAGCGCTATAAATAAAAATAATTTTATGACCCCAAGTAATTCTTTTCATTGTTAATAATTTACAAAGCTGGTGCAATAAAAACTGCCGAAACCGTTTCTACACGTTTGCCTTTTTCGTATAACCCTATTTTTAATTCCGTTTTTCTTTGTTTTATTTCTCCTTTTTTTAGTACGACAAAAAAACTTGTTTGGTAGTAAGACTCTTTTGGGACATTTACAGGATTGATCAATTTTATTTCACCCACCACGTTCTCTAATTTAAGTTCTAAATGAACTAGCCTTCTGGTTTTGTTGGCAAGTTTAATATTATACAAGTTGCTGATTTTATTGTCTTGCAGCTTTTGGTAAAGCTGCCCTGGCGTCCTTAAAACTCGGGCACTAACATCGTCTCTAGTAACCAACAAAACTGCTAAAAAGGAAAGCAATAACATCAAAACTCCTGTATAGAGTTTAAGCCTCCACGTATAGCTTACTTTTTCTTTTGAAGCAATATTATTTTCAGAAGCGTATCGAATAAGTCCTTTTGGCTTATCAATATGGTCCATAATTTCATCACATGCATCAATACATGCGGTGCAATTCACACATTCTAATTGAGTGCCATTTCGAATATCTATACCAGTTGGGCAGACACGAACACATGCATTACAATTAATACAATCCCCTTTATTTTCTACCGGATCACTCAGTTTGCCTCTTGGCTCTCCTCTTACATAATCGTAGGCGACTACGATTGAATTTCTATCTAACAAGACACCTTGCAATCGACCGTATGGACAAACAATTAAACAAACCTGTTCTCTAAACCAATAATACACGAAAAAAAATACGAATGTAAAGATGATCAATGAACTGAATACACCAAAATGAACAAAAACGCCTTCCTGTATCATCAAACCAACACGATCAATGCCAATGACATAACCTAAAAAGAAATTTGCGATCAAAAACGATACCATAAAAAAGGCAACCATCTTAGTGATGCGCTTTCTGATTTTCTCGGCATTCCAAGGCATCGCCTTTAATTTCCTTTGCTGATTAGCATCTCCATCAATCCAATATTCAATTTTTCTAAAAACCATTTCCATGAAAATAGTCTGTGGACAGGCCCAACCACAAAATAATCGACCAAATGCCACCGTGAATAAAATGACAAAAACCAAAAATGTCAATAAACCAATCGCGAATATGAAAAAATCCTGTGGCCAAAACACTTGACCAAAAAAGATAAACTTTCGTTCAAGTACATTGAATAAAAACATGGGTTCCCCTTCGATCTTGATAAAAGGAAGGGTAAAAAACAAGACCAAATAGAAATAACTAAAATAGGACCTTAAATTGTACAATTTCCCAAAAGGCTTTTGCGGGAAAATAAAATTTCGCTTCCCTTCTTTACTAATGGTTCCTACAGAATCACGAAATTCTTGATCCAATAACTCTTTTTTTAAGTTAGCAGTTCTTACGTTGTCTTTTAAATTAATATCGTTTTTATTTTGCTCCATTATTTAGTAGAAGTAGTCGCTATTTTAGTAGAATCATTACCTATCACAGTTGACTCCTCTTTAATTAAATCACCTTGTGGTGCTTTGCCATCCGTAACATTCGTATTGATCAAGGATTTTACATAACTGGCCAATTGTTGCATTTCTACTGGAGAGTAATTAGATTGCCAAGCTTGCATGCCTTTGTCAGGCCAGCCATATTTAATTGTTTTAAAAATATCCTGGATGGTAGCCCCATGAATGGCATAGTTATCAGTTAAATTGGGTCCTACTCCCCCTGCACCTGTTGGACTATGACAGGCAACACATGTTTTTGTGTACAATGTTTTACCTATTGCAATACCCGCAGCATCCAACATAACCACTGAATTTTCATCTACATTCTCTTTCATGGACGCCAAATAAGCTTCTGTCTCTATTTTGGCAGCTGCCATCTCTGTATTGTATTCTTCCGTTGGATTCATGCCCGTATGCCAAACCTCAAATTTTAATATATAAAATATGGCCACAAATATGGTAATATAAAATCCATATTTCCACCATGGCGGCAAAGCATTATCTAGTTCTTTGATGCCATCATAGTCATGATCCAACATGATATCGGCTTCTTTTTCAATGGGTGCCGCTTTCGTAAAAAACTTTTTATCTAAGGTCTCCCAGGTTGACATCATCCAACTGATGGATTGTCTTATTTCGGCTTTTTCAACAACAGGCACTGGATTCAAAATTCTCCAAAGATTTCGAATGAAATAGATCAAAATAAATATAATCAACATTTCCAATACCAATACAGTTGACAAAGTCCAAAATGATAATGAGGACAAGCCTCCATAATAGGATGTTGAACTTTCCACTGTAGCAGTTGCATCTGATGTAGTAGCATCTTGTGCCATAAGGGGACTAACCCATCCAGTCGAAAGCAAAACGAATAAGAGGGTTAAGGTTTTATTGGTTTTAGTTATTTCGACAACTTTTTTAGACAACATAATTAATACCGATGATAACAACCAAATAGCAGCTACTAACAATAAGGCAACTACTAAAACTAAGTACTCGATATAATTTGTTGTGCTTGTATTAACATTTGTATTTGCTGCATCTTGAGCAAAAACTGATAGCGAAAGACATCCCGCCAACAAAGTCATGAATATATTTTTCTTATTTAACATAAATTGATTTTTTGAAAGTGACTAATTTTCTAAAGGAAGCTGTTTAATCGTGTCTACTTCTTTTTTATCCATCACTTTTACATACCATAAGACCCCTACAAAAAATACCACAAACACTAGTAAGGAAAAAATGGGATAGATGGTTGAGTTTTCCATCGTCTCGGTATATTTTTTTATAAAACTGAACATTGTTATAGGTTTAAAAGTTATTTTTTTGAGATGTCTGTTCCTAATCTTTGTAAATAGGCAATCACTGAAATAATTTCTTTGTTTGGCCCAACTTCTATTCCATCTTGTTTTAAGTTGGCTGCGATCAACTTGGCCTGGTCCATTAATTCCTTGTTAGCGATTGCAGCATAACCACTAGCATAAGGCACACCTAGTGTTTGCATTGCCCTAATTTTTGAAGGTGTAGAAGCTGTATCCAACTCGTGATCTATTAAAAATCCATAAGAAGGCATAACAGAACCAGTTGAGATAACACCCGGCTCGTCTAAGTGATTAAAATGCCAAGCGTTTGACTTTTTATTATTACCCGCTCCTTCCCTAGCTAAATCTGGTCCAGTTCTTTTACTACCCCATTGGAATGGATGGTCATACACAAACTCTCCAGCTTTGCTATATTCACCATAACGCTCTGTTTCACTTCTAAAAGGACGAATCATTTGAGAGTGACAAGTATAACAACCCTCTCTCACATAGATGTCTCTACCTTGTAATTCTAGTGGAGTATAAGGTTTTACACTACTAATGGTAGGTACGTTCGACTTTACTAAAAAGGTAGGAATCATTTCCACGGCGCCACCAATTAAAATCACAATCAAAGACATCACTAACATTGGCGTTGGCTTACGCTCAATCCATCTATGCCAATGTTCACCTTTGTGTTTTTCATATTTAGCTTCTAAGGCTGGTGCTTCTGCATCCTCGTTAGCTATTAAGGTTCCTTTACCAATCGTTTTAAACAAGTTGATCATGCCTAGTACCGCACCAGTTAAGTACAACAATCCACCCAAAGATCGCAATGCATAAAAAGGACGCATATAAGTAACCGTTTCTAAAAACTGGTATTTCAATTGACCTGTTGGTGTAAATTCCTTCCACATGGAAGCTTGTTGCCATCCAGCCCAATACATAGGAATAGCATAAAATAAAATTCCTAATGTAGCCAACCAAAAATGGGCATTGGCTAATTTATTTGAGAATAAGCTTGTTTTATACATTCTTGGTATCAACCAATATAAAATACCAAAGGTTAACATACCATTCCATCCTAAACCTCCCACATGCACGTGCGCTACAATCCAGTCTGTATAATGCGCCACTGCATTAATATTTTTCAAAGACAACATAGGGCCCTCAAAAGTTGACATACCATATGCGGTAATCGCAACCACCATGAATTTTAAAATCACATCTTCTCTCACTCTATCCCAGGCACCCCTTAAAGTCAACAACCCGTTGATCATACCACCCCAACTAGGGAAAATTAACATGAAACTAAATACGATACCCAAACTTTGCGCCCAGTTAGGTAAAGCAGTATATAACAAGTGATGCGGGCCTGCCCAGATATATAAGAAAATTAAAGCCCAAAAGTGAATGATAGATAATTTGTAAGAAAATACAGGGCGATTTGCAGCCTTAGGCATGAAATAATACATCAACCCTAAATAAGGCGTAGTTAAAAAGAATGCAACCGCATTGTGCCCATACCACCATTGCACAAGTGCATCCTGTACACCAGCATACCAAGTATAACTTTTAAACAATGAAATAGGCAACTCAAACGAGTTCACTAAGTGCAAAACGGCAACGGTAACAAATGTGGCAATATAAAACCAAATAGCTACATATAAATGACGCTCTCTTCGTTTGATAATAGTTGCAAACATATTCCAGCCAAATACAACCCAAATAATGGTGATTGCAATATCAATTGGCCATTCTAGTTCTGCATATTCTTTTGCAGTATTGATACCTAGCGGCAATGTAATAGCTGCAGCAACAATAATTAATTGCCATCCCCAGAAATGTATTTTACTTAAAAGGTCACTATACATTCTTGCTTTTAACAAACGTTGCAATGAGTAGTAAACACCCATGAAAATTCCATTTCCTACAAAAGCAAAAATGACTGCATTGGTATGTAGCGGCCTAATTCGACCAAAACTAAAATAGGGTTGAAGATTTAGTGTTGCTGGAAATACAAGTTGTAATGCAACCCATAAACCAACCGTCATCCCTACTACACCCCATATAATGGTGGCAATAGCAAAGTTCCTTACTGTTTTGTTGTCATACTTAAAACTTTCTACATGCATAATGCTAATTTGTATGGTTATTGTTTGATTATTTTTTAGATGCGATTTCGTCTTCAAATAGGATTCTGATAGATGGGGTATAATCATCATCCATTTGGCCAGATTTTACCGACCATAAAAAGGCTACTAAAAATCCACCTGCAACCAGTACACTGGTAATGATTAAAATGATAAATACACTCATTTAAGCTATTTGGGACAAAGCTATTGGGTACGTGTAAGGAGATTTATGACTTGCATCAAGGCGAAAAATGATCTTTGTCATATTTTAGAAAACTACCCTCGAATAGCTTTCGCATAGCTAAAAGATAGTAGTGCAGCTAAAGCAACAATACTAATAGAACTGATTGGCATTAAAATAGCAGCCACCATTGGAGATAGTAAGGCCTGGGTAGCATAATACATACCGACTAGATTATATAGAATAGATAAAATAAAAATGATTGAAGTAATTCGTTTTGCTTTTTTAGCATACTGAATTAAATGAAATAGTTGAGTAACTTGATACCCTTCTAATATTGCATCGCTTGCCGGGGTAAACAAGTGCGTCTGATCAGTAACAGCAACACCTACATCACTCTTTTGCAAAGCACCTGCATCATTTAATCCATCACCTACCATCATTACACAGTGCCCCTCAGCTTGTAATTGTTGGATATAATGTAACTTATCTGTTGGTGACTGATCAAATAACATGGGTATTGAAGTACCCAATTGTAATTTAAGTTTATGTGACTCAGTTGGATGGTCGCCACTTAATAAATGAACCGCATAGCCATTGGTACTCAATTGATGCACCATGTCTACCATCCCTTCTCTATACGCGTGATTCACTTTATACAAGCCTTTAAATATGCCATCGATGGCAATACAAACTACAGAATGGTCATAGTCAGTATTGACCGCAACTCCTTCTGATAAAAGTAACTTAACAGACCCGATGATTATAGTATGCCCATGCGCAGCAGCAATCGTCCCTTTGGCAATGCTATTTTGAATATGATCTACCTTTACCAATTCAACCTGCGATGCAGTTAATAACTGGTAAATCATCTGACTCAAAGGATGCAATGACTCTCTTGTAACAGAACGAATCATGGACTGCTCTAAATCGGTTAATACAACACCGATATAAACCATTTCTGAAGCTGCATGATTGGTTAGCGTACCTGTTTTGTCAAATACAATCGTGTCAATTTTTTCCATTGCCTCAACCACTGAGGCGTTTTTGCAATACATTTTTGCTTTGCCTAACCACCTTAATACGTTGCCATAGGTAAAAGTAACAGTGAGCAATAAAGAGCATGGGCATGCCACAATTAAAACAGCACTCACTGCAGGCAATATTTTGCTTGTGTCCATTATCCACCAGTAAATACCCGTAATAATTGCAATGGAAAAAAGTACATAGGTGAAGTATTGACTCCATGGATGTACAAAGGATTGAGTTGCATTTTTTGCCTGTTTCAATAATGGACTATTCCATAACTGTGTAATATAACTATGTCCAACAGGCTTTACTACTTCTATCTGAATCGCCCTACCTTTTTGAACTCCTCCTGCATACAATAATGCACCCTGCTCGAATGCGATAGGCGCATTTTCTCCAGAAACAAAACTATAATCAACCAAGGCAACCCCTTCTTTTAAAATTGCATCAGCTGGTATCATCTCTCCCGTTCTTACTAAAATTGTATCTCCTTTAATAATGTCATTCAAAGACTGATTCAGTTCCTTTCCATCTTTTATCAAAGTTACCCCGAGTGGAAAAAATGAAGTGTAATCTCTATCAAATGCAAATGAATCATAAGACTTATCCTGAAACCACCTGCCAATTAACATAAAAAAAACAATCCCAGACATACTATCTAAATAACCAGCACCTGTTTGTGTTAGAATTTCATATAAGCTTCTTGCAAAAGTGACTGTAATAGCCAATGCAATTGGCGCATCAATATTCAACCATTTTTGCCTCAACCCCGTGTAAGCAGATACAAAAAAGTCACTTGCACTGTATAACAATACTGGGAGCGATAAAAATAAATTGAGGTAGATAAAAAGCGGTCTTAGGTTACCAAGGTCTGTTACTTGATCCGATAAATATTCAGGAAAACTCAACATCATGATATTACTAAAACAAAAACCTGCAATACCAATCTTGTACAATTGTTTTTTATTTACTTTCTTCTTTTTCTGCCAATCATTACCTCCTAAATGAATCATTGGCTCATAACCAACAAAAGACAATAACTGTACCACCTGCTTTAATGAAATCAAAGAGGGCTGAAAAATAATTTTCACTTCTTTTTTCTCAAAATTCGTCTGAGATTGAATGACACCCGGATTGATTTTATGTAAATTTTCCAGCAACCAAACACAACTCACACAATGTATCTGTGGCAAATAAAAGACCACATGCGCCTGGTCCCCTTGTTTAAACTGAATTAACTGCTCTTGAATTGCTTGGTTGTCTAAATAATTGTATTTGTCAGAGATAAAAACGCCCTTGGCTGTCAAGCCTGGCATATTGGTCAAATCATAATACTGACACATGCCATTATCGTCTAATAACTGAAAAACCATTTTACACCCATCACAACAAAAGTATTTATCTTCTATTTGGATAGAAGTAGTACATTTTGCGCCACAGTGGTAACATTTTTCTTGCATATATAAAGGACAAAGGTCAAGCCTACCCTTGAATGCAAGTATGATACCCCTCATGCCAATTTATGACAAAAATCATATCATGTCTTTATTGGATAGCCGCCTGAAAATTACGATCCATCAAATTTAAGGCTTCATAATAACCTTGTTTATACCATTGGCACCTGGCTAATAATGCTATTAATTGCTGTTCAATTAATTGATTATTCTTTAAAGAAGCAGGAAGCGCAGTCTTCTTGGCACTTCGCAAATACTGATCAAATGATGCGGTTATATTTCGCTTTGAGTAAGCTGTTACAAAAGAAGCCACTGTCTTGTAATTTTTTAAATTACTTTGCTCATTAATATAATATTGTAAAATAAATTCATTCAAACTGCCAGCCATATATAGTGTCGCATAATTTGAATCAGCATATAAAGCATTCACTGAAATCCATTTATCTGGTATAATACCTCCTCCACCATATACAATATTCCCTTTTGGAGTCTTGTATGCTTTTCCTAATGAAGCTGTATCTTGATTTCCCCCATTAGATTGTTGCATCCTTTCCATAAAATCATGCTCATAGGCCATTTTACCGTTTTTATACGGACGTTGAATATTACGACCTAGTGGGGTAAAATATTTCGCAGTGGTTAACCTCAATGCACCTCCATTGGATAATCTAAATTGTTGTTGCACCAAGCCTTTTCCAAAAGACCTTCTTCCTACTACTTTTGCACGATCCCAGTCTTGCAGCGCACCTGCTAAAACTTCACTTGCAGAAGCCGATGTTTCATCCATTAAAATGGTGATTCCACCTTGTTCGAACAATCCTTCTCTTTTACTATAATAGTCAACTCTTGGCGCATGCAACCCCTCGGTGTACACAATTAATTTATTGCCAGCCAATAACTCATCTGCTATTGCTACTGCTTCCGATAACAAACCACCGCCATTACCCCTTAAATCAATCACTAAATCCTTCATGCCTTTTTTTAACAAGGGCTCTAATGCTTGCATAAATGCCTCGTAGGTTCTGTCTGCAAACTTGTCAATTTTTATATACCCAATCGTATCGCTTAACATGTAAGCAGCATCAATTGGCGAGACAGGAACAGAGGCTCTCTTTAAATTAAAAGTCATCTTTTGTTGATTACGCAAAATGACTAATTTTAAATTTTGATCAGCTGGTCCTTTTATTTTTCTTTTAACTGCTTCACCATCTAACTTGTTACCAGATAATTGAATGCTATCGTCTGCAGTTAATAATATATCACCTGTTTTTAATCCGGCTTTTGCGGCTGGCCCTTCTGGCATTACATAAGCTACAAAAACACTATCCCTAAATTGTTGAAACTCTATGCCAATCCCTTTAAAATTAGGTTGTAATTGCTCATTTACATCTAACAAATCTGCAGGCGGTATATAGACTGAATGAGGATCTAATTGAGCAAGATAAAAATCAGCAAGCTTGGTTTGTGTACTGTCTAGATTAACTTGCTCAACATATTTTGATTTTACTAATTCGATGATTTCATCCATTGCACTCGTTTTATCAAAAGAGGGCAACCCAATGGAAAAATTTCCTTTTAAAAAAATACCAATGCCCATACCTAATAAAAGTACGACTGCATAAGTAATAGGCGTAACCCAACTAGTTTGGGTAGAACGAGGCTGATTTTGTTGCATGTTTGTATGAATTCTGTGCAAATTTACATCAATTCAAAATGAAATGGCTAATTTCATGGCTTAGTTCTACTACCATGAAAAAGACTTATTTAATAGCAGATAGCGGTGCCACAAAATGCCATTGGACACTGGTTCAAAATGGCAAGCAACAGACCATCAAAACAGTAGGCATAAGCCCTTATTTTTTAAGCCTTTCTGAGATCGTATTGTTGTTAGAAAAATCCTTTATAAAAAAGACTGACCTATCAAAAGTAGATGCTATCTATTTTTATGGTACCGGCTTGAGTAACCCAGACAATGTTACCATTTTAAAAAAAGCATTAAAGACTGTTTTTAAAAACGCGAAGCTAGATATTCAAACAGATTTAATGGCCATCGCAAGAGCAGCATGTCAGGATCAAAAGGGAGTGGTTTGCATTTTAGGCACTGGCTCCAACGCAGGTTTCTACAATGGTAAAAAAATAACTAAAAATAGTCCAGGTCTAGGTTATGTGCTGGGAGATGAAGGAAGTGGCGCTTATTTAGGCAAAAAAGTGTTGCAGTATTTTTTATACAAGACATTTGATGACGAACTGATGAATATGTTTGAAAAAAAATACAATTTAGATCGATCAGCCATACTAAACAAGGTATACAAGGAGCCAACCCCAAATAGTTATATTGCAAGCTTCACAGATTTTTTAGTAGAAAACAGAGGCCATTACATGATAGAGAATATTATTGAAGATGGCTTGAACGATTTCTTTTTCACGCACCTAAATAAATTAAACGAATCTTGGTTATACCCTATTCATTTTGTGGGAAGTGTGGCTTATGGCTTTAGAGATGTGTTAAAACAATTAGCAGTTGGCTATGAAATAGAATTAGGGAAAATTGTCAAATCTCCTATGGATGGTCTAATTCAATACCATAGTAAATACTAGGGCAAGATGCACGACATAGAACCCTATTACCATTGGCGACATCTTTACACCGCAGAAACAGATCCAAAGTCCATCTTTTTTGGAAGGACTTATAGTGAATTTGAATTTTCTCAAGCGGTTTACAATTATTATATACACCCCCAGTGGGACGAATTTGGAAGTAAAACTTTATACTTAAAAATTTTATACACTGATTATGATGCCCATTTTTCGATCATTGAACTCATTGGCGAATGGAATGATGCCATCGAAAATGATATTATGGAATTAAAGCGAGAAGTGATTGATAAATTGATGGCAGAGGGTATTATTAAATTCATTTTGATTGCGGAAAATGTATTTAATTTTCATAGCGGAGATAAAGATTATTATGAAGAATTATACGAGGAGTTATCGGACGAAGATGGATGGGCTGTGCTCGTAAATTTTAATCCTGCAGCACAACATGATTTTTTATTACGCAAACTCAATCGCTATATCGAGCTAATGGATATTAGTGCTTGGCGTACTTATAAACCAGAACACTTTTTTCAATTCATTGACCAGAAATTGAGTCAAAGATTGGATTTATAAAACTAAATTAATATACAAGATCTTCGTAGGCTGCTAATAATTCTCTGTAAGCATGGTCATCCTTGGCCA
>CAZAOF010000025.1:0-16062 GCA_964486665.1 uncultured Sediminibacterium sp. | reverse complement strand
GTGGTGGCATACAAACTCCGTTGGGGTATTGTAGTGACATGACCATGATTGTCAAGCTATACATAAACCCCGACAGGATCTGTCGGGGTTTATTTTTTTAACGAATGATTTAACTAAGCGCGTAAGATGCAAAAAATGATAATACAAACAGAGGTGACTAAAATGCTCGCCGATACATTTACACCTGTTGGAATCTATCTCCGATTGAGAGATCGATTTAGAGATACCATTTTATTAGAAAGCACGGATTCACATGCTGCAGAAAATAGTTATTCTTTTATTGGTGTAAACGCAATTGGAGGTATTGAAATTTCTAGTTTAAATGAAATAGAATATAAGTATCCAAAACAAGAGCCTCTAAAGGAAATGATTAAAAATGTCCAAGATGCGCCAGACAGAATTTGGTCCTATATGCAGCAATTTGAACTAGCAGCATCTTCTCAGAAGGAAGCTGCATTCGCCCAAGGTTTATATGGGTATACCACTTATGATGCAATTCCATTTTTTGACACGATTGAGTTTAAAAATGGCGAGCCTGTAATACCATTAATGCGTTATCGTTTATACCAATATGTGATAGCATTCAATCATTTTAAGGATGAATTATATATCTGTGAAAATAAGATTGAAGGAATTGACTCAGAATTAAATGTGCTATTGTCATTTATAAAAAGTAAAGATGTACCTCAATATCCATTTAGTATCATGGGTGAAGAGACTTCAAATTATACAGATGAAGCTTATAGAGTTGCAGTACAAAAAGGTATTCAACATTGTATGCGTGGGGATGTGTTTCAGATTGTCTTGAGTAGAAGGTTTCAGCAAAAATTTAATGGAGACGAGTTCAATGTATATAGAACATTAAGAAGTATTAATCCATCGCCTTATTTATTCTATTTTGACTATGGCGATTATAAATTAATGGGTTCTTCACCAGAAGCACAAATTATTATAAAAGGAGGCAAAGCGATTGTTCATCCGATTGCTGGCACGTTCAAACGATCTGGTGATGAAGCTATTGATGCTGAAAGAACACAAGCTTTATTGGACGATCCAAAAGAAAATGCAGAACATGTGATGTTAGTGGATTTGGCTAGAAACGATTTGAGTAGAGTTTGTACCGAAGTGCGTGTGAAGCAATATCGACAAGTTCATTATTACAGTCATGTAATTCATTTGGTGAGTGAGGTTGAAGGCAAAGTTGCAGCAGAGGCCAATCCATTTCATTTAATTGCAAAAACATTTCCTGCTGGCACTTTGAGTGGTGCACCAAAGTTTAAAGCCATGCAGTTGATAGATGGTATTGAACCCACTAAGCGATCTTATTATGGCGGCTGCATTGGCTTTGTAGGATTTGATGGCAGTTGTAATCAAGCTATTATGATTCGTACATTCTTGAGTCAACAAAACACTTTGACCTATCAAGCAGGAGCAGGTGTAGTTGCAGCGAGCCAACCTGAAAGTGAATTACAAGAAGTGAATAATAAATTGAATGCATTAAAGACGGCCATTGTTTTGGCAGAAAAAATTTAAATACGATAAGATGAAAATATTAGTTTTTGATAATTACGATTCCTTCACTTACAACTTGGTTCAATTGATCAAGGAGCAATCAAATGCAACGGTGGATGTATTTAGAAACGATGAGATTCCTTTGGAAGCTGTAAAGGCCTACGATAAAATTTTATTATCCCCCGGTCCTGGTATACCGTCAGAATCTGGGTTACTATTGCCATTGATCAAAGAATATGCGTCGACTAAATCAATTTTTGGGGTTTGTTTAGGTCAGCAAGCCATAGCAGAAGCATTTGGAGGCAGTTTAACCAATCTCACAAAAGTGTATCATGGTATTGCCACACCTGTAGAACTCATTGGTGAGTCAAGTTTGTTTGAAGGTTTACCAAAAACATTTCATGTAGGCAGGTACCATAGTTGGGTGGTGAATGAATCGGATTTGCCAGCATCTTTAAGCATCACTTCCAAAGATGCAGAAGGGTATATCATGTCCTTAGAACATAAAGAATATGATGTAAAAGGAGTACAATACCATCCCGAAAGTGTCCTGACGCCAGAAGGTGCTAGGATCATAGGCAACTGGTTGAAAAAATAATTAAAAGCAATTAGATGAAAAAAATATTACAATATTTATTTGAACACAAAACCCTAAGTAGAGAGGCTGCAAAGGATGTATTGCTGCAGATTTCTCAAGGAGCTTATAATGAACATGAAGTGACATCTTTTGTGACCGTATTCTTGATGCGAAGTATCACTATTGATGAATTGATGGGATTTAGGGATGCCTTATTGTCACTTGCGGTGCCATTGAATTTGGGTGTAGACAATGCCATTGACATTGTGGGTACAGGTGGTGATGGCAAAGACACATTCAATATTTCTACTTTAGCTTGTTTCATAGTAGCCGGAGCTGGTCAGCCTGTTATAAAGCATGGAAATTATGGTGCATCAAGTGTAAGTGGTTCTTCTAATGTGATGGAACAATTAGGCTATGTATTTAAAAATAATGAAGCAGCTTTATCAAAAGAAGTTAAAGAAGCGGGCATCTGCTTTTTACATGCACCCTTGTTTCACCCTGCATTAAAAACAGTTGGTCCTATCAGAAGAAATATTGGATTAAGGACTTTCTTTAATATGCTAGGGCCAATCGTTAATCCAGCTCAACCTGCTTTTCAATTAATTGGTGTATATAATTTAGAGATGGCAAGAATGTATAACTACGCCATGCAATCTTTAGGTAAAGAGTTTACATTGATTCATAGTTTGGATGGGTATGATGAAATTTCATTAACTGCAGACACTAAAATTATCTCCAATAAGGGAGAATTTATAATGACCCCCTACCAATTAGGTAAACGAAAAGTATTTCCAGAAGAATTGTATGGAGGAAATACAGTAGAAGCCGCTGCTACATTATTTAAAAAAATTATCCAAGGAAAGGGGACCTGGTCTCAAAATTCAGTAGTCCTTGCTAACGCTGCGATGGCACTTCAGGTAACAGGACAGTACGAAAATTACGAAGCTGCTTTTCAGGCTGCAGTCCAAAGTTTAGAATCGGGTGCTGCAAATAGATCTTTAGCACAATTAATAAGTCTACAATAATGAGTAAAAATATTTTAGAAAATATTGTCGAGCATAAATTACTCGAAGTAGCCGAAAGGAAAAAGCAAATAACGATTACTCAATTAGAAGCGATGCCTTTATTTTTGAAAGCAGGATATTCTTTGAAATCAAATCTATTGGATCAAAATCTTACGGGTATCATTGCGGAATTTAAAAGACAATCTCCATCTAAAGGGGTGATCAATGACAAGGCCTCTGTTGCAGAGGTGACAGAAGCTTATACAAAGTATGGCGCTGCTGGTATTTCGGTTTTAACAGACAGTCAATTTTTTGGAGGCAATATTGCGGATCTTACTATCGCAGTGCAAAATCCAATTCCAGTTTTAAGAAAAGAATTTATTATAGACGAGTTTCAGTTGATTGAAGCCAAGGCTTATGGCGCTTCGGTGATTTTATTAATTGCTGCTTGTTTGACACCTGCTGTGACAAATTCGTTAGCAGTTTTTGCAAAAAGTATTGGGTTAGAAGTGTTATTAGAGATCCATGATACACAGGAATTAGGACATATTTCGGAGGCGGTGGACTTTGTAGGCATTAATAACAGAAGTTTAAAATCCTTTGAAGTGAATATTGAACATAGTTTGCAACTCAAGGACAAATTGCCAAAAGGAAAACTGAGTATTGCAGAAAGCGGCATTTATAGTGTAGCCACATTCAAATTATTGAAGCAAGAAGGCTTTAATGGATTTCTAATGGGTGAATATTTTATGAAACAGGAAGACCCTGCTGCTGCTTTTGAAACATTTGTTACCTCCATTAAACTAGATAACAATGCAGCTTAAAGTGTGTGGTATAACAAATATAAATCAAGCAACTGCATTGGAAGCAATGGGCGTAGCGTATATTGGATTTATTTTTTACCCAGCGTCTAAGCGTTATGTTTTAGACCAGCTAAGCTTAGCTGATCTGGCTAATTTTAAACCAGTAGGGGCTAAAAAAGTGGGCGTATTTGTGAACGAATCCTTAGAGCGTTTGTTATCTATTGTGCAGTCAGCAGGATTAGACATAGTGCAATTACATGGGGACGAAACAACTGACTATTGTGCAGCAGTAAGTCAACATGTTAAAACGATTAAGGTATTTAGAGTGGGTGCTGCAGTGCCAGATTTTGGGGCCTATGAATCTGTAGTTGACTATTTCTTGTTTGATACGGACAGTGCTTTGTATGGTGGAACTGGGCAGCACTTTAATTGGGAGTTAATCAAAGGGTCAATTATCCCAAAGCCTTATTTTTTGAGTGGCGGAATAGGTCCAAACGATGTTCAAGGAGTTCAAGTAATGGAAAAAACAAAAGCAGGAAAGACTTTA
Source organism: uncultured Sediminibacterium sp. (assembly GCA_964486665.1). GTDB lineage: Bacteria > Bacteroidota > Bacteroidia > Chitinophagales > Chitinophagaceae > Sediminibacterium. Next base: position 11,616 of record CAZAOF010000025.1, on the reverse strand, counting down.
CACGCTTTAGATATAAATAGTCAATTTGAGTCAACTCCAGGCGTTAAAAATTTAGAAAAAATTAAAACATTTAACCATGCATTCATTTAATGAATTAACGAATTATCAGCAACCAAATGAAGAGGGTTATTATGGGGAATATGGTGGTGCCTATATACCAGAAATGCTCTACGGAAATGTAGAAACTTTAAAGAGACAGTATCTAGAAATAATGGAGGAACCTGCTTTTAAAGCAGAGGTAGCTGCTTTACTAAAAGATTATGTTGGCAGGCCAACCCCTTTGTTTTATGCTGCAAGATTGAGTGAGGAAATTGGAGCTCAAATTTATTTAAAGCGAGAAGATTTATGCCATACGGGTGCGCATAAAATTAACAACACCATTGGTCAAATCATTTTAGCGCAAAGATTGGGCAAGAAAAAAATTATTGCCGAAACAGGAGCAGGTCAACATGGAGTAGCAACAGCTACGGTGTGTGCATTAAAAGGAATGGAATGTGTGGTGTATATGGGTGAAAAAGATATTGAACGCCAAGCACCAAACGTAGCTAGAATGAAAATGCTTGGAGCTAAAGTAGTGCCAGCAAAAAGTGGAAGTAAAACTTTAAAGGATGCTACCAATGAAGCGATACGTGCATGGATCAATGAACCAGATACGACGCATTATATCATTGGCAGTGTGGTAGGACCACATCCTTATCCAGACATGGTTGCTCGCTTTCAAAGTGTGATCAGTGCTGAAATGCGTACTCAGTTGAAAGATAAAACAGGAACTGAATTACCCACTCATGTAGTGGCTTGTGTGGGGGGCGGTAGCAATGCTGCTGGCGCTTTTTATCATTTTTTAAACGAGCCAACAGTTGAACTTGTGGCTGTTGAAGCTGCAGGCCATGGTGTATATTCTGGTATGAGTGCAGCAACTACACAATTAGGAAGTACAGGAATTTTACATGGCAGTAAAAGTATTGTCATGCAAACTAAAGATGGACAAGTAGTAGAACCACATAGTATTTCAGCTGGCTTAGACTATCCAGGTATTGGCCCCTTGCACGCTTTTTTATACCAAAGTAAGCGTGGGACATTTATGAGTGCAACAGATGAAGATGCGCTAAAATGGGCCTTTCATTTATCTGAAATTGAGGGGATAATTCCAGCATTAGAAACGGCACACGCATTTGCTGTATTACCTGAAATGAATTTAAAACCAACTGATGTGGTGATTGTTTGTTTGAGTGGTCGAGGCGATAAAGACTTAGCTACTTATATGCAAGCAATGGATTTAAAATAATTGTCATCATTAAAGAGGCGTCCAAAAGATGCTTTTGAAAAATAAAAAATATGTCAAGGTTAGTTGAATTATTTGAACAAAAGAAAGAGCGTGTTTTAAATGTATACTGCACTGCTGGATATCCTCATTTGAATAGCACATTGGATGTCATGCAAAGCCTTCAAAAAAATGGTGCAAATATCATTGAATTAGGTATGCCCTACAGCGATCCCCTTGCCGATGGGGAAGTCATTCAAACAAGTAGCCTAATTGCGCTTGCTAATGGGATGACTATTGATACTTTATTTGAGCAATTGGGATCTATGCGTCAAACTATTCATATCCCAGTTATTTTAATGGGGTATATGAATCCGATTTTGCAATATGGTTTTGAAGCTTTTTGTAAAAAAGCAAAAGCGGTTGGAGTGGACGGATTAATTTTGCCAGATTTGCCATTGTATGAATTCGAACAAGTGTATGGCAAGACAATACAAGAAAACGAGTTAGACTTTGTTTTTTTAGTAACTCCTGAAACCCCAGAATCAAGATTGAGAAAGTTAGATAGTTTAAGTTCAGGCTTTTTATATGCAGTAAGTTCCTCTGCTACTACTGGAACAGATAAAGATTTTACAAAAGTTGCTGTGTATTTACATAAGCTAAAATCGATGCAATTGAAAAATCCATTTCTTGTTGGTTTTGGTATTAAGGATAAAGCTAGTTTTGATGCAGTGAATGCTTATGCAAATGGCGCTATTATTGGGTCTGCATATATTCAAGCATTGTCCAAAGGGAATGATGTTGAAACGACTACTGCACAATTTTTAAAAGGAGTTTTAGGCGACTAATACATCAAATTTAACAACATGAATATATCGATCATACAATATAATGCAGGAAATATCCAGTCTGTGCTTTATGCATTGGAAAGGCTTGGTGCTACCGCAACAGTTACTGATGATCCAGCAATCATTCATGCTTCGGATAAAGTTATTTTTCCTGGAGTAGGTGAAGCGAGTACAGCTATGGCTTATTTGAAAGCTAGAAACCTAGATCAGCTGATTGTTACATTAAAGCAACCTGTGCTAGGTATTTGTTTAGGTATGCAACTAATGTGTCAATCTTCGGCCGAAAATGATACAAAATGTCTGGGTATTTTTGAGGAGCAGGTATTGGCATTTAAAGCAGAAGATACTTCAGTAAAAGTGCCACAGATTGGATGGAACACCATTACTAATCTCAAGACTGATTTATTTAAAGCTGTCCCTGAAAATAGTTTTACTTATTTTGTACATGGTTATTATGCTGGATTAGGCGCGAATACCATAGCTACTACCAATTATATCCAGGACTATAGCAGTGCACTTCATAAAAATAATTTTTATGGGGTACAGTTTCATCCAGAAAAATCTGCAACAATTGGTGAGACAATTATTCAAAACTTTTTAGCAATAAAATCATAATCGATGCAAATTATTCCAGCCATAGATTTAATAGAGGGTAAGTGTGTAAGGTTGACGGAGGGAGACTATGCACAAAAGAAGATATATAACGAAGATCCACTAGAAGTAGCTAAACAGTTTGAAGGCGCGGGGTTAATGCGATTGCACCTAGTAGACTTAGATGGAGCAAAAGCAGGTGAAGTGGTGAATTGGAAAGTACTTGAAAAAATTGCGAATAAAACGAGTTTGAAAATTGATTTTGGTGGGGGTATTAAAACTGAAGCTACTTTGAAAACAGTATTAGATACGGGTGCTACCTATGCAACCATTGGGAGTCTTGCCGTAAAAAGTAGGGAGACATTTGAAGAATGGATTGAACGATTTGGAGCTGCTGTTTTTATGTTAGGTGCGGATGTGTATGAAGAAAAAATTGCAGTAGGTGGATGGATTGAAAAAACCAATATTGATGTGTATGATTTTATAGCATCTTACATGAATAAAGGCGTGACCCAACTATTCTGCACAGATATTCAAAAAGATGGGAAACTAGAAGGTCCATCTATCGAACTTTATCAAAAGATCATTCAACAATTTCCTGCATTACAATTGATTGCAAGTGGAGGGGTTAGTCAATTACAAGACTTAGCCGAATTAAGATCGATAGGTTGTTCGGCTGCGATTGTTGGTAAAGCTATTTATGAAAATAAAATAAGCTTAACCGAGCTTTCAAAATTTTAAAACTCGCTATTAAAGAATACAAAATTGGTTGCACTATATTATTGAAACTATGTTAACAAAACGAATCATACCCTGCTTAGATATTAAAGATGGCCGCACTGTCAAAGGGGTTAACTTTGAACAAATCCGAGATGCGGGTGATCCAATAGAATTGGGTGCACTGTATGCAAGTCAGGGAGCGGATGAATTGGTCTTTCTGGACATCACTGCGACTGTGGAGAAACGAAAAACCTTGAGTGAATTGGTGAATAAAATTGCGCATCGAATTAATATTCCTTTCACTGTGGGTGGAGGAATTAAAACGGAAGAGGATGTAAGTATTTTATTGCAAAATGGAGCAGATAAAATCTCTATCAATACGGCTGCATTTATGGATCCATCTACAATTAGCCGCTTTGCTAAAAATTTTGGTAGTCAATGTGTGGTTTTAGCAATTGATGCTAAATGCGAGGCCGATAACAATTGGTATGTGTATTTAAATGGAGGAAGAACAAAGACAGATAAGTTAGTGGAAGATTGGGCAAAAGAAGCAGTTGATTTAGGAGTAGGAGAAATTTTATTAACTTCCATGAATCATGATGGAACCAAACAAGGATTTGCATTAGACATTACTGCACAACTTGCTGAGACCTTACCAGTTCCCATTATTGCGTCAGGGGGTGGGGGCACAGAAGCCCATTTTCTGGATGTATTTACAAAAGGTAAAGCGGACGCTGCATTAGCGGCGAGTATTTTCCATTATAAAGAAATTGCCATCCCTGATTTAAAACAATATTTACACCAGAAAGGAATCCCTATAAGATTATAAACTTTAATTAATTTCAATGATGAATATCGACTTTACAAAATATGCTGATGGATTGGTTCCTGCCATTGTGCAAGACGCAAATACAAAAAATGTATTGATGCTCGGCTTCATGAATCAAGCTGCAGTGGATGCTACATTATCTTTACAAAAAGTGACTTTTTTCAGTCGATCAAAAAATAGGCTTTGGACCAAGGGGGAAGAGAGCGGCAATAGCTTAAATTATATAAGCATGGCCTTGGATTGCGATCAAGACACGATCTTGATTCAAGCGAATCCTGTAGGCCCTGTTTGTCACACAGGTACAGCAACCTGCTGGGGTACTGAAAACAATTCAGACGCGCTTGGTTTTTTAGCTAATCTAGAGCAAGTGATTGAGCAAAGGAGAACCGCTGCGCCTGAAACTTCCTATGTAGCTAGTTTATTTGCCAAAGGCATCAATAAAATTGCTCAGAAAGTGGGGGAGGAAGCAGTGGAAGTAGTCATAGAAGCCAAGGATCAAAATGATGACTTATTCCTTGATGAATCGGCTGATTTAATGTTTCATTATTTAATGCTCTTACAAGCCAAGGGATTTAAATTAGCCGATGTTGTTAAAATATTGGAAAAGAGGCATAAGCCTTAGCTAGTAACCACTTTTAATTTCTATATTTGAACCTAATAAAATTATTAAAATAGTATGAAAAAAAATATAATCCTATTTGCGTTGCTTTTAGCTAGTCCATTTTTGAATGCGCAATCATTGAACATCCAAGGTAAATTAACCAATGTCAAAGACTCTGCAACAGTCGTCTTAATTGATGGTGTTACTAATAAAGAGTTAGTTGCTAATAAATCAATTGGTGGCAATTTTTCTTTACAAACTCAATTGGCCAATCCAAGTCTATTAGTTTTGAGCATTGATGGGGTTAACCAAAAACTACCAGTTTTTGTTGGAAATGAAAATGTAAGTATCGAAGGAGATGTACAAAATTTGGCAGCTGTTAATATAACAGGTTCTGTGAGTCATGATGTATACAAAGTGTATATGGCCGAGTTGAATCCTAAAATGATGCCTTATGTAATGAATATGCAAGCAGCTAGTCAAGAACAAAATACGGTAAAAAAAGATTCCCTAAATAGTTCAGCAAAAGAACAATCTAAAGAGATTATAGCTTTGTTTAATTCACTTAGTAAAACCTATTCAGCCTCACCGGTAACTACTTTAATGTTATTGCAGTTTTCTAATATTTTTCCAGAAATTAAAGAAAACCTAGCAACTATCTACGAAGGACTAGAAGGTGGTGCAAAAAAAGGACCATTTGCAGAATTCATTGATAAAACAATTGCTTCCTCAGCTTTTGGTCAAATTGGTACCGTACTTCCTGATTTTACTCAGAATGATACCAATGGCAAACCTTTTACATTATCATCTTTAAGAGGTAAGTATGTATTGGTAGATTTTTGGGCTAGCTGGTGTGGGCCTTGTAGAGCGGAGAATCCAAATATTGTAAAAGCGTTCAATAAATTTAAGTCAAAGAATTTCACAGTATTAGGGGTGTCTTTAGACCAAGATAAAGCGAAGTGGTTAGAGGCTATTAAAAAAGATGGCCTTACTTGGAATCATGTGAGTGATTTAAAATATTGGAACAATGCAGTGGCTGCTCAGTTTGGTATTCAAAGTATTCCTGCTAGCTTTTTAATTGATCCAACAGGTAAAATTGTTGCGAGAGATTTAAGAGGCGCAGACTTAGATAAATTTTTAGCGACTAATTTGAAATAAAATATTTTAAGCTGACTAGTTCAGTTTGCATTTACTACTGATTAATTCACTTAATTCAATAGCATAATTAAGAAAGCCTCTGATTTATTCGGAGGCTTTCTTACTATAAAGATTGTAGTTTATTTTTATTTGACTACTTTCTTGTATTCAATTTCGTCAAAGCCTAATGTAATGACTTTTCCCTCTTTTTCGATAAGAGGTCTGCGTATAACTGAAGTTTTTTCTGCCATCAATGCAATGGCTGCTTTTTGATTGGTGATAGTCGCCTGTACTTCTGGCCCTAACAACTTCCAGGTAGTCCCTTTTTTATTGATCAATGCTTCCCAGCCAACTTGTTTGCTCCAATTGTTTAATTGTGTATTACTCACACCTAGTTTCTTGTAATCATGAAATGTATAATTAATCTTGTTTGCTTTCAACCAATCTAATGCCTTTTTTACTGTATTGCAATTAGGGATGGCATATACTATATAATCTCCCATATTGATTTATTTAACGTTGATAGTTTTGGCAAGCCAACTTTTTGAAATAGGTAGAAGCCATTCGGTTTCGAGCGTTGATTTGGTGTTGACTAAATTATTAAAATAAAGTGTTTCCATAGTTAACAGTCCATTCTCAATAGCATAATTTACTTGGGCTTGCGGTATTGTTTGCACTTTGTCTTTCATATAGAAAGCCAATAAGGTTCTATTGAACATTTGGACGCCAGTAAGTTCCTCAATAGCTTTAATCACATGTACCGAGCTGTCAGTACTACAACCACCAACTGTAGTAGCTGTTTCATCTGCCATGATAACCACAAATTGGCCATATAAAACAGTTGCATAGCCTTTGACTTTGGCGCCATGACTTTTCCAGCCGTCAACAAAATTTTCGAGTAGAGGTTCTACTTCAAAAATCTCACCCATGGTGAAGGTTCTGTTTGCTTGGTATACCCAAACCCTTGATTGTGGATCAAAATGTTTAGGGAGTATTGTTGGTAAGTCTACCATAATTTATTTATTGAATTGCTTTCGCAATGATTTCTGCAATGTCTAAAACTTCTGTCTTTACTTCTTCGTCTCTGTTTTTGATACCATCTGTCATCATAGTATTACAAAATGGACAAGCACTTGCTACAAAATCAGCTTTGGTTTCAATAGCCTCGTCTGCACGCTCCATATTGATTCTTGTGGTTCCTTTCTCTTCTTCTTTGAACATCTGTGCGCCGCCAGCACCACAACAAAGTCCCTTTGATTTACACCTGCGCATTTCTTTTAATTCTACATCTAATGACTCCAATACTTTTCTTGGGGCTTCATAGATATCATTAGCTCTTCCTAAATAACAACTATCGTGGTAAGTGATTGTTTTGCCTTTCCATTCATTGCTATCTGATATTTTGATCTTGCCATTTTCAATCAATTCTTGTAAGAACTGTGTATGGTGAATCACATCGTAATTACCCCCAAGTGCAGGGTATTCGTTTTTTAGGGTATTAAAACAATGCGGACAGGTAGTGACGATCTTTTTAATCTCATACGCGTTCATAACCTGTATGTTTTGGTAGGCCATCATCTGAAACATAAACTCATTACCTGCTCTTCTTGCAGGATCTCCGGTACAAGCTTCTTCTTTACCTAGTATTGCATATACCACACCTGCTTTATCTAAGATAGTGGCAAATGCTTTGGTGATTTTTTGAGCTCTTTGGTCAAAACTTCCCGCACATCCTACCCAAAATAAGACTTCCGGCTTGGTGCCAGCAGCCATCATCTCTGCCATTGTTGATACTTTCATAGTACGTTTATTTTTAGCTTTCTTTGGTCCACGCGTCTCTATCGTCTGGAGCGAATTTCCAAGGTGCAAAATTGTTTTCTATATTACTAAACATGCCATTCCACTCTGCTGGGGCATTACTGTCTTCCATAATCAATGACCTTCTTAACTCTAAAATGATATCCAAAGGAGAGATACTAACAGGACATTCTTCTACACAAGCATTGCAAGTGGTACATGCCCTCAATTCTTCTATGGTAATATGATCGTTCAAAAGAGTTTTCCCGTCGTCTACAAATTGACCATTTTTGTCTATGTTTTTACCAACAGTCTCAAGACGATCTCTGGTGTCCATCATAATTTTTCTAGGGCTCAATAATTTGCCAGTGCTATTTGCTGGACAAGCAGCACTACATCTACCACATTCAGTACAGCTATAAGCATCCATCAAATTTTTCCAACTCAAATCCATGACATCTTTAGCGCCAAACTTTTCAGGAGCCGCTGCATTGGTAGGTGCAAGTTCTGGTTGCATCGCATACAGTACTTCGTTTTGAACAGACACCATATTATGCATCATTCCTTTAGATTCCAAAGAGGCATAGTAAGCATTTGGAAAAGCTAACACAATATGAAGGTGCTTTGAATAAGGTAGGTAATTCATGAATGCATAAATTCCTAAAATATGTATCCACCAAGCAGATTGCTCAATCAGATGCAATTGATGGTCGTCTAAACTTGATAAAACTGGTTTGATTGAACTTGAAATGATAAAATTAGCAGTAGGATCTGCCGCATTCATTAATAAAAATAATCCCATCAATACGATCTCGATTACTAAAATCAAATTGGCATCTGTTTTTGGCCAACCTGTTAAATCTTTACTGATGAATCGCTTTAAGCGAATGATATTTCTTCTTGATAAAAAAACGATGCAAGCTACCAATACCAACGCAGCTAATATTTCAAAAATATTAATTAAATATGGGTACAATACGCCTAGATAGGGTTTGAAAAAACGATGCGTACCAAACACTCCATCGACTATAATTTCTAGTAGTTCAATATTGATAATGATAAAACCTACGTATAAAATTAAATGCAATAGCGCCACAGGTATATTGCGAAACATTTTCTTTTGGCCCAATGCCAATAAAAAAACATTTTTCCATCTTGCTAGAGGTTGATCGTTAAGTTCAACCGGTCTGCCAAGATGAATATTTCTCTTTATCTGAAGTAGTTTTTTTCCAAAAATGTAAAAAGCAATGCTCGACAGGAAAGTAAAAATGATACCGCTAATGAATTCCATAGTTAAAGCAATTTGACTGAAACACGAATTTACTCCATTTTCTTTAGTCTTACAATTTACCAACCTCAAATAATACACAGTTTTATAGGAAACTAATAGTTTATTTATGGTCTTTTTTAAGCATTATTATTTAATTTGCCCCTATTCTTTATTTGTTATAAATAGTTCAACTATGAATCAAGCGATAGATCAAAAAATTGCAAGCTGGTTAACCGGTAATTTTGATGCAGCAACCAAGGAGACCATTCTTGATATGCAGGCCAATCATCCTGAGGCATTACAAGATGCTTTTTATAAAAATCTAGAATTTGGAACAGGTGGACTTAGAGGTATCATGGGGGTTGGTACAAACAGGGTCAATAAATACACCATTGGCATGGCTACCCAAGGCTTCTCCAATTATTTATTAAAAACCTATCCTAACGAGAAAATCTCAGTAGCCATTGGTCATGATAGCCGTAATAATTCGAGGTTCTTAGCAGAAACGACTGCTCAGGTGTTTGCAGCTAATGGGATTAAGGTATATCTGTTCGAAGCTTTAAGGCCAACGCCAGAGTTAAGTTTTGCGATTAGAACACTACAATGTAAGGGAGGGGTGGTTTGTACTGCATCTCATAATCCTAAAGAGTATAACGGTTATAAAGCCTATTGGAACGACGGAGGTCAATTGGTTCCTCCACATGATAAAAATGTAATTAAAGAAGTAGAAGCCATTCAGTCATTAGAAGAAGTGAAATGGGAAGGAGGGGCGTCTTTAATTGAACTAATGGGGGCATCAATGGATGATGCATATATAAAAATGCTGACTTCTTTGAGTGTTTACCCAGAAGTAATCGCCAAACAAAGTGATTTAAAAATCGTCTATACACCTATTCATGGAACTGGAATTACTTTGGTTCCTAAAGTACTAGAAGCGTATGGTTTTAAGAATGTACATGTGGTAGAGGAGCAGGCTACGCCAGATGGTAATTTTCCAACCGTAGCCTATCCGAATCCAGAGGAAAGTGAGACGATGAGTATGGGGCTTGCAAAAGCAAAAGCACTGGACGCAGATATTTTATTAGGAACAGACCCTGATGCAGACAGAGTAGGTATAGGCGTTAAGAATCATAAGGGAGAATGGGTTTTAATGAATGGAAACCAGACTGCGGTATTGGCTTTTGCCTATATGATGGAAGCGAGAAGAGCAAAAGGGATTGCAGCGCCAAACGATATGGTTGTCACCACTATTGTAACCACAGAGATGATCAATGAAGTGGCTAGACAAAATTCGGTTGCTTGTTACAACGTGTTAACAGGTTTTAAATGGATTGCCGAGTTAGTGAAAGAAAAAGAGGGCAAGGAAAACTATATTATTGGAGGAGAAGAAAGTTTTGGTTTAATGATAGGCGATCAAATTAGAGATAAAGATGCAGTAAGCGCCGTGGCTTTATTATGTGAAATGGCAGCCTATGAAAAAAATAAAGGAAGATCCTTGTTTGATAAAATGATCGAATTGTACATGCAATATGGCTTCTATTATGAGCATTTAATTAGCATTACAAAGAAAGGAATGAATGGACAGCAAGAGATTGCAGATATGATGGAAGGTTTTAGAAATCAACCTCCTACTGAAATTGCAGGCATGAAATTGGCTACTTTAATAGACTATCAATTACAAGAAAGTACTAATTTGATTACTGGGGAAAAATCAAAGATTTTATTACCCAAAAGCAATGTCTTACAATTCATTACAGAAGACGGAACTAAAATATCGGCAAGGCCGAGTGGTACAGAACCAAAAATCAAATTTTACTTTAGTGTTAATACCACATTACCTAATAGAGAATCATTTGATCAAGTATATGCACAATTGCAAAATAAAATTAACACCATTATTGCAGCTATGCAGTTAAACTAAATCAAGCATGCGAAAATTAGAAGATGCTTATCTGCATAAAGGATTGCGCAAGCAATTAGTAGAGCTATTAATTACAAAAGGAATTACAGACACAAAAGTGCTTGATGCTATTGGCTTGATACCAAGACATTTTTTTCTTGATTCAGCCTTTGATAGAATTGCGTATGAAGACAGGGCTTTTCCTATAGCTGCAGATCAAACTATTTCTCAACCCTATACAGTGGCTTACCAGACACAATTGTTGCAAATTAAGCCAGGCGAAAAGGTGTTAGAAATAGGTACAGGTAGTATGTATCAAACAACCGTCTTGGCTCAAATGGGCGCTAAAGTGTATACCATAGAAAGACAAAAACAATTATTTGATTTAACCCCCTTCTATATCTTTAAAAAACAATACCCTAATATTCAATTCTTTTTTGGGGATGGTTTTGAAGGGTTGCAAGACCTTGCGCCATTTGATAAAATATTAATCACAGCAGCTGCACCTAAAGTGCCAGAGAAATTATGGGATCAATTAAAAGTTAATGGTAAAATGGTTATCCCTTTGGACGAGGACGGCGCAGCACAAAGGATGATGAGGTTAACAAAGAAAAAGGATGGAAAAGAAAAAAGAGAATCCTTTGAGGCATTCTCTTTTGTTC
>CAZAOF010000024.1:0-16285 GCA_964486665.1 uncultured Sediminibacterium sp. | reverse complement strand
AATTTTAAAATGGCCATTTTGGTGATTTTGAAACGCTAAATTAGTATTTATTAGCCTGATTTTATGCATTTTTTATGCGGCTGGAAACAAGTCAATCTTTGCCGCCTCAGAGACCATAAATTGGTAAGCTGCCTCATAGTCATTGGGGATAATCCCATCTAAAATAGCCTCCCTGATTGCATCTTTGATTAAACCCACTTGCTTGGAGGGCGGAATATTGAAAATCTGCATAATCATCTCTCCTGTAATAGGTGGCTGCCAATTGCGCAATTGGTCTTTTGCTTCAACTTCTACAATTCTTTCTTTCACCATCTCGAAACCCTGTAAATACCTTTTTACTTTTTGCTTATTCTTACTGGTAATGTCAGCAGAGCATAATAACATCAACGATTCAATATCTTCGCCAGCATCAAATAATAATCTTCTTATTGCACTATCCGTAACGTTTTCTTTTGTTAAAGAGATGGGACGCAAATGTAAGGCTACCAATTTTTGTACCATTTTCATGTGCTCATTCAAAGGCAATTTTAATTGCGTGAATAGTTTTGGCACCATCCTTGCACCCACCACTTCATGTCCATGAAAGGTCCATCCAAATCCTGGTTCAAATCTTTTTGTATTAGGCTTAGCAATATCATGCAATAATGCTGCCCACCTTAACCAAACATCATCCGTATGTTCCGATATATTATCTAAAACTTGCAATGTGTGCGAAAAATTATCTTTATGCCCTATTCCATCTAAAGTTTCAGCACCTTCCAATTTTAACAATACTGGGAAAATTTGTGCCAACAAACCTGCATCTCTAAGTAAATACCAACCCTTTGAAGGTTGTTTACTTTTCATTATTTTTTGTAGTTCGTCAGTGATTCTTTCTTGAGAAACAATCTTGATTCGATCGGCCATTTGCTGAATCGCCTTAAATGTTTTTTCTTCAATTACAAAGTCTAACTGAGTGGCAAAACGTATGGCACGCATCATTCTTAAAGGATCGTCATCAAAAGTTTGTTCGGGGGCTAGTGGTGTTCTAATTATTTTTAATGCTAGGTCGTCTAGTCCATTAAATGGATCTAATAAAACGCCAAAGTTAGCTTCACTTAAATCAATCGCCATGGCGTTAATAGTAAAATCTCTTCTGTTTTGGTCGTCTATTAATGTACCTGGAACTACTTTTGGATTCCTACTTTCTCTCACATAAGATTCTTTTCTTGCGCCCACAAATTCAATTTCAACATCTGTTAATTTAACTTGTGCCGTGCCATAGGTTTTAAATAAAGAAACAAATGGTGTAGGACTAAACTGATTTGCAAAGGCAGTAGCCAATGCTAGCCCATCTCCTATACAAACAATGTCTATATCTTTGGTATCTCTTCCTAAAATTTTATCTCGCACAAATCCACCCACTGCATAAGCAGGTGCATTCAATTTAGCAGCTGCTTTTCCGGCAATGGCTAAAATACTTTTTTCTTGAGCGGTTAATTGAATAGACATCAGCGCAAAAGTACTAATCTTGTTGCACTTGTTGGAGGGGATAATAGATTTGTTCGAATGTTATGGTCTCTGCACAATTAAAATGCTTTAAGGGACATTGTTTTTTTCCATGTAACCCACAGGGACGACAGGTTAAAGCTTCTTTTGTTTCTATTATAAAAGATCGGCTAGACAATGGTCCATAACCAAAAGCCGGTATGGTAGAACAATAAATGGCAGCAACTGGCGCATTCACAGCAGATGCAAAATGCATAGGAGCAGAATCATTGACATAATTGAGTACAGCACCTTTTTGCAAAGCCGCAGAGGCTAAAAAAGATAGCCGACCCGCCATATTGATCAAATTTGGTCTTTTAGCTTTTGCTATTATTTGCTCATTCAATGACTTATCACCCGGCCCTCCCAATAAAAAAATGGGTCCTTCAAATGGAAGCTGATTCAATACATCCACCCATTTATGTAATGGAAATTGTTTTGTAAACCAGACCGATGCAGGTGCCATACATAGATAAGCTTTTGTTTGAAAAGGTGCAATCAATGTATCATCCTCAGTCGACGGATATAAAGCTGGTTTTGTTTTTGGCAGTTTGCCAAGAGGAAATAGCAATGCGTGGTTTCTATCAATTTCATGTAAGCCATTGCCCACTGATTGATGTGCAATTTGATGGGTAAAAAGGAAAGCAAATGGATTTTTATCAAACCCAATTTTCATTTTTGCACCTGACAATGCAGTCCATAAGCCTGTTGCAGCATAACGTTGAACATTGATCACTGCATCGTATTTATTTTTTCTAATGGCAACAAGTAAGCCCAACCAATGCTTATACTTTTTTTGTTGTTTATCCCAAATCAATACTTCATTCAGAAATGGATGTGCTTTAAATAATCCCTCATTCCCTTTTCTTACTAAAATAGAAATATTCGCTTTGGGATACTCCATATGCAAAGACTCCAATAGGGCAGTTGCTAAAACTACGTCTCCAATAAAAGCAGTCTGTATGACTAATATATTTTTTGTCATTGATTTGATTTAGGGACGAATAACAATTAATTGATCCTTTTCCCATCTCACAATAGCAGAAGGTTGCTTTAATACCGTATCCTCCTGTTCTGATTTTACAACATAATCTACCCCTTCAATAATGTCTAATGAAATATCATTAAAGCACAATGGCGTAGGCAGTCCAGATACATTAGCAGAAGTACTTACAAGGGGTCTACCCAATGCATTCATTAATTTTGCACCGAAATTTGCTTTACAAATTCTTATTGCAATAGATCCATCTGAAGCAATTAAATTGTTTGCTACATTTTTTGCATCACTATAAATCACTGTTGTTGGCTTAGTGATGCCTTTAACATAATCCACCACTTTAGGACTAGGTGCTGCAACATAGTCCAGAATCCATTCCTCCTTGGGCACGAGCACAATCATTGCTTTTGTATCTATTCGTTTTTTGAGCTTATATATTGCATTCACTGCTTGAGCATTCGTTGCATCACATCCTATTCCCCATACCGTATCTGTAGGATATAAAATAATCCCCCCTCTTTGCAAGCATGCTAAAGCCATCGCAATATCTTCTTCCAATAAATACATACCGCAAATTAATCATTAAGGCTTAAAGGAAGTAGATTGAATGTGTAAAAGAAAGGAAGAAAATATATCAATCAACTTGTATTTTTGCCAAAATCGAATAAAATGGACTTGAAAACTAAAATTGAAGCCGCTTGGAATGACCGTGCTTTACTAAAAGAAACAACTTATAGTGATGCCGTACGTGAAGTCATTGAGGAAGTTGATAAAGGTAGATTAAGGGTGGCCGAACCTAAAGGATCAGAGTGGATCGTGAACGAATGGGTTAAACAAGCCATTCTGATGTACTTTGCCATCCAACCTATGCAAACCTGGGAAATGGCTCCATTTGAATTTCACGATAAAATGTTATTGAAATCTGGCTATGCAGCACTAGGAGTAAGAGCCGTGCCGCATGCTGTAGCAAGATACGGCGCCTATTTAGCAAAGAACGTTGTGTTGATGCCAAGTTATGTGAATATTGGTGCATTTGTAGATGAAGGTACCATGGTGGATACATGGGCAACGGTTGGAAGCTGTGCGCAAATTGGGAAAGGTGTTCATTTAAGTGGAGGCGTGGGTATTGGTGGTGTACTAGAACCTTTGCAAGCGAGTCCAGTAATTATTGAAGACGGATGCTTTATTGGAAGCAGATGTATTGTTGTTGAGGGAGTTCATGTAGAAAAAGAAGCAGTACTTGGTGCAAATGTTGTACTGACTAAAAGCACAAAAATTATAGATGTAAGTGGTGACACACCAGTTGAGTATAAAGGACGTGTACCTGCTAGAAGTGTAGTCATTCCTGGTGCTTATACAAAAAGCTTTCCAGCTGGAGATTACCAAGTAAGTTGTGCATTAATTATAGGACAAAGAAAGGAAAGCACTGATTTAAAAACGAGCCTGAACGATGCATTGAGAGATTTTAATGTTGCCGTATAAAAAGAACTAAACTATACAATCAAGGATACATCTGGGCCATTGTGGGCACCATTTTGTTTTCTACTAAAGCCATTTGGATCAAACTTTGTTTTCAAACAACAACGATTGATGCAAGTGGCTTATTAATGTTGCGCATGTTGTTTTCACTGCCCTTTTACGCAGGAGCAATGTGGTTTTATTTTAAACATAAGCAATTAAAAAAAGTAAGTCTCAGCACTTATATGGGCGTATGTTTAGTAGGAATACTTGGCTATTATATGAGTAGTTTATTTGATTTTATAGGACTACAATATGTCTCAGCCAGTATTGAACGAATTATTTTATTCATTTATCCCACTTTAGCGGTTCTGTTGAATTTGCTCATTTTTAAAGTAGCAATTAGTAAAAAACAATGGATTGCCATTGGTATCACTTATGTTGGAATTGGTTTAGCTTATTGGGGAGAATTAAATCAGATTCCAGATACCAACAGCTTCATTTTTGGTACTGGGATGATCTTACTTTGTGCAATTACTTATGCCTTTTACTTAGTCGGCTCCGGAAGACTGATTCCTAAAATTGGTGCGCCTCAATTCACAAGCTTGTCTATGCTTGCAGCAAGTTTGGGTATTTTTATCCATTATTGGGTGGAGCACAGCCAAGGACTGAGCAATGTGCTAAACTTACCAATACTAAAATCGGATAGTTTAATCTATGTGGTTGCACTTGCCCTTATCGCTACCGTTATCCCCTCATTTTTGATCAGTGGTGGGATGAAGCGAATTGGAAGTAATGATTTGGCAATTATTACTAGCATTGGGCCAGTTTCGACCTTATTTCAAGCAAGATGGATATTGGGCGAGCCATTTAGATTAGAACAAATTCTAGGCACTCTGTTGGTCATTGTCGGAGTGTTACTCGTAAAAAAAGTTGGGGCAACCAAGACGAATCCCGATTACCCCAATTATCCTTCCCCCAAAGGATAATGACTTTATATATAATATTTCTTTAATTCATTTTAAGCAGCTTTATAAATATCACTTAGAATAAGACCTAGTTCCAACTATTTTGTAAACTAAGTGGTGAATTTAAATAATATCATTTACTATATTGATTTACATTTATTTACAAAGTAATAAATTATAAAATATTTATAAATTCATATTAAAAATATTATTATTTATATTTTTTACTATTTTAGTTGCATGATTCAAAGAATGCTTTGCATATATGTGTGTATACTTTTTTTTAATTTCCAGGCAATTGCCCAAGAGAATGCAACCTTAAATGAACTTTCTAAAGCAGAGATTGCCTTATTAGACTTTTTATCTGAGGACACAGTTCATGACTTGAATCTGTCTTTTTTTAAGCCAAATATACGCTTTGGAGCTCCTCCTAAAATGGCCAATGGTATCAGCTTACTTAAACAAAAAGATGAGATTTACTTACAAATATTGGGTACAGGTAGATTATACCAAGTCCAAAAAAAAGCGCCCTCCAATTATCAATTGATTAGGATTGACTCAACTTATCATTTTGGCAACAATTTTGGGGCTATTAACGGATTTTATAAGGACACCTTATTTCAATTTGGAGGGATTGGCTTCTGGCATATCAAAGATTACTTTACTTTTTTTAGCCAAAAAACAAAAGAATGGGAGCTTTATACTTCAGACAGAAAAGTACCTGCATACCAAAACAACGATAATGGAATAGTATTTAAGTTTGACCAAGCAGATGATAAATTTTATTTATCAAGATCTGTCACTCAACAAGCATTTCCTTCGACACTTGCAACCGACATCGTTGACTCTTGTTTTGTATTTAATTTCAAAACTAAATCATGGAAGAATTTAGGCGAATTCAATCCGTCGATAAGCTCAAAACTTAGCAAAATACAAGATCTAAAAACGGCATACGGTCCTTATCTTATCTTTCACTATGACCTTGAGCTGTATTGGTTAAATTTCGCTACGAATCAATTTGGTTCCCTAAGCACCGAAAAACAAGCAGAATTTAGGGAGAAATGGCTTAAAATATATAAAGTAGCACCGGCGCATATGTACCAGTTTGTCTTAGGTGACGCATTTTATTTAATTGGTATAGAAGAGGATGGATCAATGAGAACAGAAAAAATAGCATTAGCAAAAAAAGACTTCGACGATTCTAATGTGATCCCTGTTTATAAAAACAATTTACTTTTATCCTTTTTAAAAATGATTGAACCAGGAAAGCCTGTAATTGGTAATTTTCTAATCATAATTTTAACCCTACTCGTCTATAGTTATATCAGAAAACGATTTAAGAAAAATAAAATTCCTTCTGCAATACAATCTATCTTATATAAAAACTTTTTCACCTCATTAACAGTAATCGAAAAGGAGCTTTTGGATGCAATTTATCGTCATCAAATAAAAGAGGAACAGATCAGTATTAAAACAATTAATAAAATCATGGGTGTGCAACAGAAAGACACCATCACTCAAAATAAAAGCCGTAGTGATTACTTTTTAAGGATCAATCAAAAATTCAAATTAGCAACTAGAGCTACAGAAACATTGATTGTAAAAGAGCGAGAGCAAACAGATAAACGTATTTATAATTACAATATCAACACCAAATTTATTTTGGAAATAGAAAAACTAATTTTAAACAACTAGTAAACTGCAACCTCTTCTTGCACTTTGATCTAGTCTTCCAATAACTTCAAAACTTCCATCAGGATAGACCACGCCTAAGTCCTCGGTTGCAATAAATGCGCAACTGTTCACATTCGCGAGATCAATGATATGCAGCACCCCCCTTCCAGTAGCGCTTAGTTCAGTCGGGTCTGACTCATCCGCTACCAACACTTTCATCCATGGTGGACAACGATACAAGCCATCCCCTTTGGAATAAGCTTGACTTAATAATTCAGTCATTCCATATTCGGAATGTATTTTATCCAATCCAAAACCCTCTGCTAAATAAGCATGCAAGGCTGTTTTTGTCAATTCTTGTTTTCTTCCCTTCATCCCACCCGTCTCCATCACAATTGTCTGTTTTAATTGTTGAGGATATGCATCTACGAAATCCATTAATGCAAAACTTACGCCTATTAATAATGTTGGCTGCTGTTGCTTTTCTAATTCAGCTAAAGTCTTATCCAAATTTTCAAAGTCATATAAATAGAAACCATTTTGGGGATGTCCGCTAGCTTCAATCAAATGATGGATCATGTATACCAGTGAGGAATGTTGTCTCTCTAAATAGTTGGGTAATAAACCAAGTATACAGAAGCTTTTAGGATCCCCATAAAATTGTCGAAAGCACTCCATAAAACTAGCTTCATATACCGATAACTCCTTTACATAATGCTTACTAACTAGGTCCTGAGTGGTGCCACTACTTTCAAAATGAAATGTAGGGCAATTAGCTCCACTATAGACGGCATGTGACTTGAAAAAATGAATCGGCAAAAAGGGAATATTTGTCAAATGATTCACTGCCCCCAATTGAACTTGCATATGCTTAACCCACTCTCCATAAACCGAATTATTTGCAGCTTGATATTGCATTAAGGTCAAGGCATAGGGTAAAAAATCTTCCGTTTTTAATCCCTTAAGTTCCTCTATGTCAAATCTTTGCTCCAACATGCAGTTCGCGTTTGCTACAAATGTATTAATAAATACAGAATGTAGTATCTTGCAAGGGTTATAAATAAACACATTCTTATGGCAAAAGCAGCAGCAAAAAAATCAACTCCTTCAAAGAAAAAAGATTTAATAGGAGCTTCCTCTTACCAGTTCTTAAAAGAGTATATTAACAACCCTTCCCCTGTTGGCTTCGAAACCAGCGGACAAAAGATATGGTTAAATTACCTAAAAAAATATGTAGACACCACATTCACTGATCCTTATGGAACAGCAGTTGGCGTGATCAATCCTGACGCTCCTTTTAAAGTAGTAATAGAAGCACACGCTGATGAAATAAGTTGGTATGTGAACTACATCACTGACCAAGGCTTGATTCATCTAAAGCGAAATGGTGGTGTTGACCATCAGATTGCCCCATCTATGCGTGTTTGGATCCATGGAAAAAAAGGACCAGTGAAAGCTGTATTTGGATGGCCAGCGATACATACAAGAATGAGTAACCCTGAGCAAAAGGAACCACAACCTAAAGTAGAAAACCTAACATTAGATTGCGGCGCAAGATCTAAAAAAGAAGTAGAAGCATTGGGTATTCATATTGGCGCTGTAGTGACTTATGAAGAAGGATTTGACGAACTAGCACACGATTTTATTATTGGAAGAGCTTTTGACAATAGAGTAGGTGGATTTATGATTGCAGAAGTAGCAAGAATGCTGACTGAGAACAAAAAGAAATTACCTTTTGGTTTATATATTGTCAATGCAGTACAAGAGGAAATTGGATTACGTGGTGCAGAGATGATCGCGAGAAGAATCAAACCTAATATTGCGATTGTAACTGACGTAACACACGATACACATACGCCTATGATTAACAAAGCTATAGAAGGCGATATTCAATGTGGAAAAGGTCCATCATTAGCTTATGCCCCAGCGATTCATAATAAGCTACTTGCCATTGTTGAGGACGCAGCAAAAAATAAAAAAATACCTGTGCAATTCAGGACACTAAGCAGAAGCACCGGTACAGATACAGATAGTTTTGCTTATGCAAACGACGGATGTCCTTCTGTGTTAATTTCAATCCCATTAAGGTATATGCATACTACTGTAGAAATGATACATAAAAAAGATATTGTAGACACCATACAATTGATGTACGAAACCTTATTACAATTAAGTCCAAAGACAAATTTGAGCTATCTATAATGCAATCCTTACCCCCCATTAAAATTGCAGTTCTTGACTTGTACGAAGGCAGCGCCAATATGGGTATAGCTTGTATTGAAGAGATTTTGACAAATTGGGGTAATGAAAATCATCGAGAGGTTGACATTACCCTTTTTGAGGTCCGTGTAAAAAACGAATTACCTGATCAACATTTTGATCTGTATTTGTCTTCTGGCGGTCCTGGCTCTCCAATAGATACCAATGAAATGGATTGGGATAAAAATTATTGTAATTGGTTAACCCAAATGCATGCATTAAAAAAATCAGTTTTACTAATTTGCCATAGTTTTCAGCTTGCATGCAGGCATTTTGAAATTGGAAAAGTAGGGCTCAGGAAGTCCAAACAACTTGGTATACTTCCAGTTCACCCAATAGATTCCCATCCAATATTTAACAATTTAGCTGACCCTTTTTATGCTTTAGAAAGTCGACTTTACCAAATTACAGAGCCTAATGATGCTAAAATTAAAAGCATGGGTGCCACGATCATTGCACTAGAAAAAAATCGGCCTCAGTTACCCTACGAAAGAGCTTTAATGGCAGTTGCATTTAATGAACACATGATAGGAGTTCAGTTTCATCCAGAAGCGACTCAAAACAGACTTGTAGACTATTTCGAATCTGATGTAGTTAAACAAGCTGTTATTGAAGATTTTAGTAATGAAAAATGGGATCAGATTATGCTGTCATTACAAGACGAAACAAAAATTAAATATACCTGCAGTCATTTTATTCCTAATTTTCTCAATAAAATGTTACTTGTATGATTCATGCTGTAAGAACTGCATTTAACGCTCAATTTACAACTGAGCGTTATCAAAAATACTTGGAAATATTAAACGCTGAATTTAAAGATAGTATCCCTTTTAGGATTGCAGAGACACCCGTATTCATTGATAAAGCATTCAAGAATAAAATGCTAGAAGCTGGTGAATACATTTGCGATTTTATCACAGACCCTTCATTCCCATCTAAGACAAATAAGTCTATCCCAGATAATTTACATATTCCCAATGAACAACCCTACCCAAACTGCTTAGTGGTTGATTTTGCCATTTCGAATGGTCCTGATGGACAATTAGCACCTCAATTAATCGAACTCCAAGGCTTCCCTTCCTTATTTGCGTTTGAAATATTGCAAGCAAAAGCAGTAGCATCTGCCTATACGATCCCTGATGGATTTTCCCCGTTTTTAAATGGTTTTGATTCAAGATCGTACCTTCATTTTTTGACCAATATCATTAAAGGTTACCCTCCAAAGCATACTATCCTATTAGAGATCAAGCCCTATGAACAAAAAACTAGACTTGACCTATTGTTAACCGAAGCATGGTTAGATGTGCCTATAGTATGCCTATCCGAAATTTACGCAAAAGGCAATGCACTGTATTACACAAAAGCAGAAAAAGAAATAAAGATAGAACGTATTTATAATCGAGTGGTGTACGATGAATTAATGCAACAAAATGAGCTCTTTATTGCAAAATTTAATTTATTTCAAAATATAGAAGGCATAGAATGGGTGAATCATCCACACCATTTTTTTAGAATTAGCAAATATATTTTGCCTTTATTAAAACACAAATCCGTTCCTGAGGCTTTCCTTTTGAAGGATTGGAATGAGCGTGAGCGTCAGCCAAATTTATCATTAGATGAATTTGTTTGCAAACCATTATTTTCTTTTGGTGGACAAGGTGTAATGCTTAATCCTACCATCGAAACGCTTGATGAAATAAAAGATCCTGAAAATTGGATACTACAAAGAAAAGTTCATTATGCTCCAGTTATCGAAACACCCTCTGGTCCATCTAAAGCAGAAATTAGATTATTTTATTTTTGGGACAACCAACTGAAACGATATATCGCAACGAATAACTTGACAAGATTAAGTAAAGGGCCTATGATAGGTGTAGGGTTTAACGATACTGCCACCTGGATAGGCGGCAGTATTAGCTATTTTGAACAATAAAGTAAACATAGTATCAAGGAGCTAGTTTTACTATAATTAATAAATAGTAACTACTTACTCAGACTTATTCATTAACATTCCTAGTAAACTAAATCCGTTTTTTGTGACAACTTGTTTGCCGACCCAGTCTTTTGCATTTAGCTTATTTACAGAAATAAAATCTTTATTAGATTGATTTATCTCTATGGCTATCGCCTCAAACTCATTAGGTGCATTCTGAAAGAAGATATAATCCTTCCCTTGGAATCTTTGCACAGCGCCGATGGGTATTAATATTGCTTCCTGAGATTCAACAATTAGATCTGCTGTCAAAAACATCCCAGGTAAAACATTTTTAGGGACTTGGTCAAAATGACAATGCAATAATCCTGTTTTATCTTCATTAATATTTTGTGAAACAGCCAAAATTGTAACAGGATACGTCCTGGATGGATCCTGGGTCAAGGAAACTGTTCCTTTCATACCAACTCTAAAATTAGCTATATCCTTTTCATAAATAGTGATTGCAGCATGAATATCATTTGGGTCCATAATTTCTAGCAATATATCAGAAGGCGTAACATATTTTCCCCTGTTTATATTTACTTTAGTGATATAGCCACTGATAGGTGAAATTAATTTAACCAAACTCGTCATATTTTCTGTAGACAACAATTCAGGTTGTATATTAATTAATTTTAATTGTTCAGACAGCGCTTTAAGCTGAATTGTATTCGCATTGAATTCTACTTGTACTTGTTGGAAAGCTTTTTTACTTACAGCCTCCTGTGTTAATAAAGACTTCTGTCTATCCAAGTCTTGTTGCAAGTAGGAAAGCTTAGCTTTAGTTGCTAAATAGTTTTCCTGCAATTGAACATAAGCAGGATCTTTTACAGTCGCTAATACCTGGCCTTTTTTTACAAAAGTGCCTGGGATTAAACTAATATCTTGTACATATCCCCCCATTGGAATACTCACAGATGCAATACCTGTAGGTGGCACGTCAACCACCCCATTCAAATGGACTGAACCTTTCATTTTACCTAGCTTAATGGGCTCTGTAACTAATTGAGCTAATACTGCTTGCTCTTTCGTTAAATTTACTTTAGTAGACGCATTTATTTCAGTAGTTATGTTTTCACTTTCCACTTTTGGTTCACTACTACAACTCATTAAAGTTGTTACTAAAAAGAATAGGATATAAATATTTTTCATTTTTTACTATTTGAACTTATTATTTTGATAATAAATAATAAAGGGTGGATTGATTTAAATTAAATAATTCTAGTGACTCTAATGCCTGCAACTCGATTTGTTGTACTTGTGTCATCGCGCTGGACCATTCGATATAGCTAATTTGTCCCTCCTTAAAAGACAAATTAGCTATTGTTGCAATTTTTGTTGCATTTGGAAGAAGTACTTTTTGAATATGTTGATACGATTCAACTGTTTGTTGGTAATTGCTCCATGCTTTTTGAATTTGCAAATTCAAGTCAAATAATGCTTTTTCTTTCTCAAGAAGCACCACAGACTCATTGGCCTGACTAGCTTTAACCTTTTGTTTGAGTCCTGACCTAAATAAAGCAAAATTCAAACCAAATGTTACAGCATTATACCTTGATTGGTCACCAGGCATTAATCTGAAACTCTGATTATTATACCCCATGGCAACTTGAGGCAAAATTTTAGACTTTGCCATATTAGTTTCTTGTAACGCAGACTGTAATTTTTGCTGCCAGAATAAATTTAGTGGATGATTAGAAGCAACTGCTGTGTCTAGTAACTTAGGGGCAAAATTCAATGTCTCTTCAGGCAAGATTAAGTCCGTTGTTTGCAATAAGACAGAGAATTGTTTTTGCAATCCCTGTATTTCGTTCTTATTTTTAATGATTAGCTGTTTATGCATGCTTACCCAATTCTGCATATTCACTTGCTCAAGCCCATTGTCTTCCCCAGCCTTCAATCTTGCATCTACTGCTACTAATTGTTTTGTATAAATTGAATCTAGGTTTGTTAATAATTTACTTTTTGCAACTTGAAATTGAAGCTGAATAAACAATTGCTCGACAGCATGTTTAATAAAATTTTGATCTAAAACTGCTTGGTATCCGAAGGTCTGACTTATTGAATTGTTTAATTTCTTTTGTGCAAAGTAAACCTGCGGCAAATCAATTACTTGTTCTGCCGTATATTTTGAATCATACAAACTACTATTCACATTTCCTAACTCTGCCCTCAAAGACAATTTAGCTGGATCGAAACTAGATTTAGAGAGTACATTATAGTAAGCCATCTGCGCCTCTGTCGTTTTTAATGTAGGTGATAAGCGGGTCGCCTGTTCAACAACAGCAAGCATAGACTTCTTTACTGGAATAGGCTGGGCTTGAAGTCCTGTAGCAGAAAACCCAATCAATAAAAGCATTATTGTAATCGTGGGTTGTCCAAAACGTTTCTTTTCAAATAATTGATAAAAGATAGGTAACACAAATAAAGTTAATAAGGTTGCTGACAACAATCCACCTATAACAACAGTAGCTAAAGGTTTTTGAACTTCTGCGCCCGAGCCACTACTTATGGCCATTGGTATAAATCCAAGTGAAGCGACTGAAGCGGTTATTAAAATTGGCCTTAATCTATTTTTCGTGGCAGTAAGGATAATATCTTGTATTGTCCTGTTGGGTTCTAAAGCTAATTTATTCATTTCGGTTAACATAACAATTCCATTCAACACCGCCACACCAAATAGTGCAATAAAACCAACACCTGCCGAAATACTAAAAGGCATTCCTCTTAACCATAATGCAAACACCCCTCCTATAGCAGAAAAAGGTATAGCAGAGAATATCAACAAGCAGTGCTTAATATTATTAAAAGCAAAAAACAACATCACTAATATCAATAATAAAGCGACAGGAACAGCTATTTGTAACCTACTCACTGCATGCTCTAAGTTTTCGAACTGTCCTCCATATACGACATAGTATCCAGGTGGAAATTGAATCGATTTTTTTACTTTTTGTTGCACTTCTGTTACCACAGTTTTAACGTCTTTACCTCTTACATTAAATCCAACAACAATTCTCCTTGCTGCATCTTCTCGCTGTATTTGATAAGGTCCTTCTTCCATCTTTACTTCTGCTAGTTCATACAAAGGGACCTGCTTGCCATTGCCAACTGTAACCATCAAATTTTTTATTTGACGCCAATCCTTTTTTTGAACTTCATTTAACCTCACTACTAAATCAAATCTACGATCTCCCTCAAACACTTTTCCTGCAATACCCCCAGCATAAGCTGATTGAATGACCTGATTCACCTCTTTGATATTTGCTCCGTATCTAGCAATGGCTTCTCTATTAAAGTGAACGACAACTTGAGAAATGCCTGTAACAGTTTCCGTATAGAGATCTTTTGCTCCCTCAACTTCTTTAATTAGGCTCCCCATCAATGCAGCGTACTTTGCCAAACTATCTAAGTTTTCTCCAAATATTTTACAAGAGACATCTTGTCTAGAACCCGTCATTAATTCATTAAAACGCATTTGTACTGGATATTGAAACCCAGACGAGATTCCTGGCACCTGCGACATTACTTTACCCATCGTATCTGCTAATTGATCGAAAGTCTTTGCCGAAACCCAATCTTTCTTATCCTTTAAAATAATCATCAAATCGGACGCCTCCATTGACATTGGGTCAGTAGGAATTTCGCCAGCACCTATCTTAGTCACAATTTTCTGAATCTCAGGGAAACGATCAAGCAATAATTTGGACGCTTTTTGTGTAGCATCTAATGTAGAATTTAAAGAACTTCCGCTTAATAATCTTGTATCTACAGCAAAGTCTCCTTCTTCTAGTTTTGGAATAAACTCACCTCCAAGAGTAGTTAATAGCATTAATGCTCCAATAAATAATGCAATAGTCAAACCCACTATTTGTTTTGGTATCGTTAATGCTTTTTTTAACAGAGGCTCATAGAAAGCTTCCAATTTTTGCATGTATTTATCCGTCAAAGTTTCCTTTTGTATCCTGTTTCTGTTCAACACCCATGCACTCATCATTGGCACGTAGGTAATAGATAAAATAAAGGCTCCAATCAATGCAAAAGAAACTGTTTGCGCCATTGGCTTAAACATCTTGCCTTCTATTCCTGTTAGAGATAGTATTGGCAAGTAAACGATTAAAATGATGATTTGTCCAAAAGCAGCAGCACCCATCATTTTATTAGATACCTGTCCCACAATTGTATTCATTTCGGCTTTGTCTAATTGACCATGTTGCTGATTTTTTGAATTAAAGTACAATTGATGCAAAACTGCCTCAACAATAATTACTGCTCCGTCTACAAGTAACCCAAAATCCAACGCACCCAAACTCATTAAATTTCCACTCACCCCAAAAAGATGCATTAAAATAAAAGCAAACAACATTGATAAAGGAATTACAGACGCCACTACCAACCCGGCTCTGAGGTTGCCTAAAAATAAGATTAGTACAAAAATGACAATTAATGCCCCTTCCAATAAATTGGTTGTTACAGTACTTATAGCATTATTGACCATTTTGGTTCTATCTAAAAAAGGTTCAATGACAACACCTTCAGGCATCGCTTCTTGTATACTTGCAATTTTTAATTTTATATCTTTTATAACTTGCTTACTATTCTCTCCCTTTAACATCATCACTACTGCTCCTGCAACTTCACCGTCAGCATTATAAGCGGTTGCCCCAAACCTAGTTGCTTCTCCAATCTTTACAACTGCAATATCTTTTATCAATAGCGGCATTCCATTGGCTAAATTTTTTACTGGGATACTTGCAATTTGATCCAGATTTTCTACCATACCCTCTGTTCTGATAAATAGTACACCAGGACCATGTTCAATATAAGCTCCGCCAGCATTTTGATTATTATCATTTAATGCAGTATACACATCATTCACAGACAAATCATACTGTTTTAGCAATTCAGTATTCACGCTCACTTCGAACTGCTTTACTGCACCTCCAAAACTACTCACGTCAGCTACCCCAGGCGTGCCCAAAAGCTGTTTGCGTACAATCCAATCCTGTATTGTTCTCAGCTCTGTAAGGCTATAGCGTCCTTCATATCCTTTTTTGGTTCTAACAACATATTGATAAACTTCTCCCAAACCAGTAGTTAATGGTCCAAGCTCTGGGGATCCCATACCTTCTGGAATTTGTGTCTTTACATTATTTAGCCTTTCAGTAACTTGTTGCCTGGCCCAATAAATATCAATATCGTCATTGAATACGAGTGTAACTAAGCTTAAACCAAAACGTGAAAAGCTTCTTTGCTCAATAATGCCAGGTACATTTCTAGTAGCCTGCTCAATGGGAACAGTGATCAATCGCTCTACATCTGGAGCTCCTGCACTTGGAACAGATGTAATGATTAAGACTTGATTATTCGTGATGTCTGGCACTGCATCAATTGGCAATTTAGAAATGGAATAGACCCCGCCTAAAA
>CAZAOF010000023.1:0-16454 GCA_964486665.1 uncultured Sediminibacterium sp. | reverse complement strand
TTCTTTACCTATGGAGTATGCGTGATGTGATCAGCCAGCTTAAGTGGTAGATGAATCTATTTAAAAGATTAATAAAAACGAGCCGATTTTTCGGTTCGTTTTTATTAAAGCCCTATCTTTGTGCCATCATCAAGAAGCCTTAAATGGCTGCCAACCGAGAGAGTCGAACTCCGCGGTGGTAAAATCGATGAGGACTTACTGTCAAAAAACAAACGTAATTCCCTTTATCATTTTTCTTGGTTTGATTTATTTAATAACATTAAAATCAATCATGCCATGTTCGTAGCCGATCAAAATGTAGAAAAAGAAGCCATTATTAACAACGATCTTAAGGTTGTTTCGAATAATGATATGCAATTATTTATTGAATCAAGTTCCTCCTCTGAGGTTAAAGGAAAAATTCAATTATCTTATTTGAACGAAAATTTCGAGGGCTGTTTTATAACTACGCCTACTTTAATTAAATTAAAAACCATACATCCATATCAGGGTATGGTTGCCGCAGTAGCTATTGAATCTGGAGAAATAGCCTCTTTTGTACAACCAAGTGGTGGTCTTTCAGCTGCAGGTCAACAACATCTGTACTTCCTTGTTTTTGACATCTTCCATTTATACAATCTGTTTCGTTTGAAGCCTCAATCACTTCTTGCATTGTATCAGGAAGCCCTGGACATTTTAAAAACTAAAAACGAATCGGTAGAATTTGGGAAGATCGATCCTAGGTCGACATTAGGTATTGAACTTGCTGCTTGGTTGCATACTCAAGTAAATCAGCGATTCAAACATAAGTATTGCTCACCAAAGGGGTTACTGTATAGTTTTCAAAATTTATTGAAGCTTTATCCTGAGTATTTTTTAGCAGTATAATGCTGTTGGATATACATTTAATTCATTAACAACTTATATAGTCCTCACCCTGTCCAAATATATTGCCAAGTAATTCCTTAGCTCTAGCTATCTCTTTTTCATTTCCTACTCTAAAGGTATCTACTAAAGCTAACAGGTCATACAACATTGGATCCAACTTCACTGCTTCTACTACTTTTGGATAAAGTGGTTCAATCAATAGTCCTCTTGTTTCCATTTTTGGATCTGGCCAAACTAGGGTGTTTTCATTTGGAAAATCATCTCTTAAAATGGGTGCTGTAGCTCCAGTTGGAATTCCTTTAGCCAAAGTGCCTGCTTGTACTGGAAACATATATCTAATACCATACACTAAAAAGCCAAAAACTGCTGTTTTTTGTATTGTTTTCTTATCTATTCCGATGAGTCCAGCATACATTGAACGGTTTAATGACTCAGAAATTTCAGATTGACTAATGTATAAATCCTTTGACAAGTCTTTATTTAACCATTCGGCTTCCCCTAAAGAAAAAATTTTAAGGAGGACAACGATGTCCTGAGGCCGCATGCCTTTATGTGTCTTCATATTCTAAAAATACGTTTTTCCCTATGAATTTGCAAATCGCGAATTAAGAATATTAAAACAAATGATCCCAACGTCCCACAAAGCTAGTTAGAATCAAAGAAAACTATGTTTAAAAATCCGAAACGCTCTTTTGTTAAAATCAATCAAAATTTACCTTTTTTCATCAAAAAATCCTCAATTCGTAATGATTTTGGCCACTAAATCGCTAATTTGTACCTGTTATGATTGGATTCCAATTTACCCCCTTTAAGGCCGGAGAAAATAAAAAAAGCATGTTCGAGCAGATGCTCGATCTGTTCACTGAGCTATTGAACTATACGAATGGGGATGCAACAGAAGCTTTGGATTGGCTCAACCAATTGGACCGAAAGCATAAGTTTACCAATGATGACTATGGGATGGGGGATTTTATCGAAGATTTAAAGGAAAATGGCTACTTAAAGGAAAATGGTCCTGACGGAACTTTTAAGATTACTTCTAAAACGGAGCAAACTATCCGCAAAAAGAGCTTAGAAGACATTTTTGGCAAACTTAAGAAAGGATCTAAAGGAAATCATCAAACCAATAAAACTGGCCCAAGTGCCGAGTTGAGTCCAGATACAAGGGCGTATCAATTTGGTGACAATATCGATCAGGTTGATTTTACAGAAAGCATACGCAATGCACAAATCAATCATGGTGTCGAAAACTTCACCATGCACGAAAACGATTTACTTATTCGTGAAAGTGATTTTAAAACACAGACCTCTACGGTGTTGATGATCGATATCTCACATTCGATGATTTTATATGGAGAAGACAGGATTACACCTGCTAAAAAAGTAGCGATGGCTTTGTGTGAATTAATTACTACCAAGTATCCCAAAGACACGATTGATATTGTTGTGTTTGGAAACGACGCTTGGAGTATTGAAATTAAAGACCTTCCCTATTTACAAGTAGGTCCCTATCACACGAATACAGTTGCAGGTTTAGAATTGGCAATGGATTTATTAAGACGACGTAAGAATCCAAACAAACAGATTTTTATGATTACCGATGGCAAACCAACTTGTTTAAAGATTGGCTCTAAGTATTATAAGAATAGTTTTGGTTTAGACAGGAAAGTGGTTAACCGTTGTTTAAACTTGGCAGCGCAATGTAAAAAATTGAAAATCCCAGTAACTACTTTTATGATTGCGTCCGATCCTTACTTACAAAAATTTGTTGAGGAGTTTACCGAAATGAATCATGGTAAAGCATTTTTTGCATCTTTGGACAAACTAGGTAGTTTTATATTCAATGACTTTGAAAGTGGCAAAAGAAAAACAGTGTATTAAATAAAGAAACAGTTAAAACAATAGAAGTGGCTAATAAAAAAGAACCGGCAGCAAAAAACGAAGTGGCTAAAACAATCTCCATTGAAAAAATCAACACGCTCGGAAAGTTAATTAAATCGGGTTATCAATCTAAGTCTATTAAGGACGAAGTGAGAGATAATCTAATTCAATGTTTACAACACAAAGAAAATCCTTTTACAGGTATTCTTGGCTACGAAGACACAGTAATTCCTGATACCGAACGTGCCCTATTGAGTAGACATAATATTTTATTTTTAGGTTTACGCGGACAAGCTAAAACAAGAATGGCCCGTCAAATGACGGACTTGTTAGATGAATATATTCCGGTAATTATGGGAAGTGAAGTGAACGATGACCCATTGAAACCATTGAGCAAATTTGCAAAAGATTTAATCGCAGAGCATGGAGATGACACGCCAATACATTGGCTGCATAGGTCTGAGCGCTATGGAGAAAAACTGGCCACACCTGATGTAAGCGTCGCAGATTTAATTGGCGATATTGATCCGATCAAAGCAGCTAATTTAAAATTGAGTTTTTCTGATGAAAAAGTGATTCACTATGGTATTATACCAAGAAGCAATCGCTGCATCTTTGTGATCAACGAATTGCCAGATTTACAAGCAAGAATTCAAGTGTCGTTATTTAATATTTTACAAGAAGGAGATATTCAAATTCGTGGCTTTAAATTACGCATGCCTTTGGATATATTATTTGTGTTTACGGCAAATCCAGAAGATTATACGAATAGAGGAAGTATAGTAACGCCATTGAAAGATAGAATTGAAAGTCAGATATTAACGCATTATCCTAAGACTCTAGAAACCTCTTTGGCGATTACAGAACAAGAGGCAGATATTTTAGAGGTACAAAAGCAAAGAGTTGACATTAGCGATTTAATCAAGCGTTTAATCGAGCAGGTTTCTTTTGAAGCAAGATCGAATGAATTTGTAGATAAAAAGAGTGGTGTAAGTGCCCGTCTAACAATTGCAGCTTTTGAAAATGCTATTAGTTCAGCCGAACGACGTGCCATCATTCACAACGAAAAACATACTTATGTATGGATCAGTGATTTAATGGGCATCATTCCGTCTATCACAGGTAAAATAGAATTAGTTTATGAAGGTGAACAAGAAGGTCCTTATGAAGTAGCTTTAAACTTATTGAACAAAGCCATCCGTTCTCAGTTTATCGAATACTTCCCTAATCCTGAATTATTGAAGAAGAAAAAAATGATCAATAAAAAGGGAGAAGAAAAGACATTAGATAATCCATACAAAGCAATAACTAGTTGGTTTGATGGAGGGAATCACTTGAATCTGATGCTCGATATGAAAGATGCAGACAAGTTGGTTGCTTTATATAAGGTAGACGGTCTATTTGGACTGGTTAAGAAACATTATCCTCATGCAAATGAAAAAGAAGCTGCCTTATTGATGGAGTTTGTTTTACATGGCCTTGCTGCATTCTCCTTGATCAATAAAAAAATGATCGACGGAAAAATTGAATTCAATGATTTGATGAGTAGTATGATGAACCTTGGAAGTTTTGGCGAAGAGGATGATTATAATGAATCAGATTACCAATAAAAACTATGTCTAAGTTCCTTCTGATTTTATTTACGATAGGGTTGTTAAATAGTGGCATAGTTCATGCACAACCCTTTAAACAGGAAATAACACAATTCATTAAATCGGATAGTGTTGTTATGCCCCCTAAGGGACAAATTGTATTTGCAGGAAGCTCGTCTTTTACAAAATGGAAGGACGTGGCCATGTACTTTCCAGGCTATCCAATTATTAACAGAGGTTTTGGTGGTGCAAGCTTAGTGGATTTGATTTATTATGTTGATGAGACTATTATTAGACACCAGCCAAGCCAAGTATTTATTTACTGCGGAGAGAACGATATAGCAGATGTAGACACGGTAAGTCCAGCTACCGTATTAGAAAGATTTAAAACCCTCCATAAAATTTTAGTTGACAAGTTGCCTAAAAAAACGAGCGTCGTTTTTATTTCTATCAAACCTAGTATACTTAGATGGCATTTAGAATCAAAATTTGTAGAAGCAAATAAGCTGATTCAAACTTATATTGCCACACAAAAAAACACTCAATTTTTAGACATTCACAATAGTATGCTTGACCAAAATGGTGTCGTACTCAATGATATTTTTATTGCTGACAAATTGCATATGAATGCAAAGGGATATCAGATTTGGCAAAAACTTTTTGTGCCGTTTTTGAAAACACCAAACTAAGTTGATATTTTATCAAGATCCATTTCTTAACAGCCTAGAAAATTTTATTTCGAAGGATCTAGTTTGATTTTTGTAAATACCTGTAAATGAGGCAAGGCGAGTATGGCAATGCCAATGAACAATAAGGGTAAGATTTCTTTTACGGTCCAAGCTTCAAGCGAAAAATAAATAAAGACAACAATTCCTGACCATGCAATAACTGCGTATGGAATTGCCTTAGTAAGCAATGCCTGCCAGCCTTTGAAAGTATTTGGCATGTCAAATTCTTGTCTAATTTTATCAAAGGATAAGACCGAGTGCCATAGGCCAAAATAAAAACTAAAACACAACCAAAGAGGAAGTAGCATGTTCAAAATGGTTAAACAACCAATTTGCATGACTGCAAAAAAGAACTGTTTGTTGTCTGAAAAAAAATAGGTGCTGGAAAAAAATAAGATAATATGAATTCCTACAAGGGCGGCTTGGGAAATCGGTAAAACCACTTTAGCTATTTCGATATAGGATTCGGCTTGCAGTTGAGATTGGCCTAATAAGACAAAGACATCAATTGCGCTATGGATATTTTTACTAAGCAAAAATAAAATCCAGCTAAGCCCTAAAAGACTGTACACTAATTTGTGCACACCAGTATAGCTTTTGCCTAGCCAATCTATTTCTCCAAAATGATACGCGGTGACGCCAATAAAAATCACGATGGCAATAGTTGGTAAAAAATACCAAACCAATGCATAGGCTGCCATATTCAAAATATATTTTAGTAGAAAAATATATTTATGCTTTGCACCAGAGGTCTTGTTAATTTTTTGGTCGATATAAAAATCTAATGCACCATGTGGGATACCTAGAACAAATAAAGTACTGAACAAGACAGTAAGTTGATGGTTCAGTGTTAACGGAAAATAAGCATGAATCAAAGCCATGACAAAGCCAATGAGGAGTAGAATTTGTCTTAATCGTATTTGCATAAATAGTAGGGGCATAAAAAAAGGGCGAGTTAATTAACTCGCCCTTTAAAGGTAATGAATTAAGCAGCTTTTCTACTTAATGCATAAATAACAAGACCGAATCCGATTTTATTTACAGCATCACCGATGTTGTAAACGATATCCATATTCAAGCCAATATTAGCAAATCCAGCATACCATTGTCCTTCAGCAGTTCCGATTAAATATCCTAATGGATAGATAGCCCAACCTACTAAAATGAACCAACCTAATGCTTTGTTTGCAGATGCTACAGCTGATCCAGCGTTTGTAGCTAATTTTTTAACATCACCCATCCATACTTCATACACAATGTAGAAGTAAGCAAGCGCACTTACTGTACCCCAAACTGTTGCGTTTCCTAATCCAGCTTCACCCATATAGCCTGTTACAAGCATAACTACAGAAGCAAGGATCATTTTCCATAATAAATTGGTTGTACCACCTGCTTTTTTTGTGATCAAGTAAAACTCAACACACATCAAAGGCACAGTTAATAACCAGTCTACATAACGGAAAAAGGTTGGAGAATCTTGTGTCTCCGCATAGTAACTACGCATGTAGTAGTAGTGAACAGCAGCGATAAAAGTGATCAAACCCGATACTAATACCGAGGTGCGCCACTCTTGACTTGTGTTGTTCAATTCGAAGAAGAAGAAAACCGAAGCGGCCATCATAGCCATTGTGCCTACAAAGAAAGTAAACGAAACATAGTCCGTTTTTGCAATCACTGTAGTTGCGTCTAATAGAAATAAAGAATCCATATAGTGGAGTTTTTGGTGAACGTGGTTAAACAATCGCATTATTAACATCAATTTAAAATAATTGTTTGTTAATTGTATTTAAAGATTGTTAAATATGTACGCATTCATAGTCAATGTTTAAGCATTGAAAATTCTTATATACTTGTTTGTCAATAGATTAGCTTTTTTATTTTGTTTAACCTTTTCATGAATAAATATTTTTTCAAATAGCATGTAGTTGGTGCACAGCGTATTAAGCAATTTTTTAACATTTGACAGCCTTTTTTTTAATTTTATTTTATTTTTTTAATTTTTTTTAGCGTCTTAATCTGTAATTATCATAAAACTCAGCAAGATGGTTGAAATCCACCTTCCAACATCTAAGCCCATTCGTCATAACTATTCACTTATTATACATAAAAAATGTATTTTCATCTGATCAATTATAATGCTATGAAAAAGTATATACTATCCTTAGTGATGTCTGGAATTTGTTTAACTAATGTATTGGCACAGCAAACCCAAAAACCTCCTTTGCATGGCAAGGACTGGGTAGCGATCACTGGCAAGCCTTTGGCTGCTACAGCCGGGTCGATGGTGTTCCAAAAAGGTGGTAATGCAGTGGATGCGGCTTGTGCGATGCTTGCTGCAACTTGTACCATGTGGGATGTGTTGAGCTGGGGCGGAGAAACGCAGGCTTTAATTTACAATCCCAACACTAAAAAAGTAATTGCCATTAGCGCTATGGGTTTTGCACCAACAGGAGCTACTCCAGAATTTTTTAAAGGGAAAGGCTATGCCTTTCCTCCAGAGTATGGTCCCTTGGCTGCAACTACACCAGGAACGCCAGGAGGTATATGTTTGATGTTGGCTAATTATGGATCAATGAGTTTGAAGGAAGTATTAGCGCCAGCCATGAATCTAGCTGCTGGTTATCCGATTGATGCACAAACTGCAAACAGTATCGAACGCGGGAAAGCAATGATTAAAACATGGCCTTATAGCAAAAGGGTTTTGTTACCTCATTTAGGTGAAAAGAGAGAGGCGCCTGCTGCGGGAGAAATATTTGTTCAAAAAGATTTATTGAATACCCTACAAAAAATGGTCGATGCAGAACAAGAGGCGTTGAAAAAAGGCAAATCACGCAAGGAGGCTATATGGGCTGCCTACGATCGTTTTTACAAAGGCGATATCGCCGACGAGTTTGTTAGAGGTGTACAAGAACAAGGCGGGTTGATTACCAAAGAAGATTTAAAAAACTGGAGACCAACAGAGGAGGAGCCTTCTATGGTTAACTACAAAGGAGTAGAAGTGTATAAATTACAAGCTTGGACACAAGGGCCCTCTTTATTACAAGCATTAAATATTGTTGAGAATTTTGATTTAAAAAAAATGGGCTATAATTCAACAGATTATATCCACACAATTTATCAAGCGATGAATTTAAGTTTTGCTGATCGCGACTTTTATTATGGCGATCCTAAGTTTGCAAAAAATCAACCTATCAACGGTTTACTAAGTAAAGCATATGCAAAACAAAGAGCAAGTGAGATCAATATGGCCATGAACAATCCTACTGCTGGTCCTGGGGATCCTTATCCTTTTGAAGGAAAAACGAATCCATATTTGGATTTAATTAAAGCAAAAGGTTTTCAGCCTTCCGTAGACACTGGAAAAACTAAAACTGGATTTGCGCCAGCGCATGATTTAAGAACAGTAGCTTCTGTTAATTTGAATCAGTTACAACCTAATGATACACTTGTTAATGATGCAGATTATATGGATCGCTTGTGGAGAGGCACTACGACAGTAGAGGCAGCAGATAAAGAAGGATGGGTAGTTTCAATTACACCGAGTGGCGGCTGGTTGCCTGCAACTATTGCAGGTAATACTGGAGTAGGATTAAGTCAACGCATGCAAAGTTTTGTTTTGGATAGTGCTCAAAATCCTTTTAATGTAGTAGCACCAGGCAAAAGACCAAGAGTCACTTTAACACCAAGTATAGCATTAAAAGACAATAAGCCATTTATGGCATTTGGTGTACAAGGCGGAGATACGCAAGATCAAAATTTATTACAGTTTTTTTTAAATGTAGTAGAGTTTGGTATGACAGTTCAAGAAGCATCTGAAGCAGCTAACATCAATACAAATCAGTTATGGCTTTCTTTAGGAGGCACAAAATTGGCAGACAGAAAACCAAGACCAGGAAGTTTATTGTTACATGATAATGTTTCTGAATGGGTGCGTAAAGACCTAAGGTCAAGGGGGTATAATTTAACTTTTGATGATAGAACAAGTGGTCCAATCAATGCTATTTTATTTGATTGGAAACACGGGTCTATGTGGGGTGGAAGTTCTAATCACGGAGAAGATTATGGAATTGCTTGGTAAACAAAAAATATAAAATCATTTAATAAATAATATGGGACAGGATAGAAGAAAATTTTTGAGTGCTGCTTTTTTATCAGCAGGTGCATTAGGAATAAGTAGTAAGGTTTTTGGCAATTACGAAGTAAATCAGTTTGAACAAAATAATTTACACAAATCAATTAGCAGTCTTACACCCATGAAAGAGGGGGTTGTGCCAATTACTGTAGAAGAACGAAAACAACGTATTGCAAAAGCGCAAGAAATTATGGCAAAAGAAAAAATAGATGCTATTTTTTTAGAAGGTACTGCGTCTTGTTTTTATTTCACAGGCATGCGTTGGGGACAAAGTGAAAGAACCTTTGGTGTGGTAATACCAGCAAAAGGATCCATCGCCTATGTCTGCCCAAAGTTTGAAGAAGACAGGGCTATGGAAATATTGAATCCTATTTTTGGCAGCGAAGTAAGATGCTGGGAAGAACACGAGAGTCCTTATGCCTTGATCTTTTCAATTGTAAAAGACAGAGGCTATACACATAAAAGAATTGGCATGGAAGAGCGCGTACGTTTTTTTATTGCTGATGGTGTTAAAAAAGTAGCTGCTGGTTTTGATATTGTAGATGCAACACCTGTAACTGCTGGTTGTAGAATGTATAAGACTAAAGCAGAACTTGCTTTGATGCAGTATTCAAGTGATATAACGATTAAGGCATATCAAGCAGCGTTTGCAACCATTCGCCCAGGCATGTCTCAATCAGAATTTAGTGGTAATATTAGTGCAGCTTTTAGAAAGCTGGGTTATAGTGGAGGCGCTTCTGTACAAATTGGCAAGTATTCCGCCCTGCCACATGGAAGCAGTACGCCACAAATGATACAAGAAGGAGATATCGTTATGGTTGATGGAGGAACAAGTGTAGAAGGTTATGCGTCTGATATCACCAGAACGATTGTAGTTGGGAAACCAACTCAAAGACAAACTGATGTTTGGAATCTTGAATTAGAAGCACAGAATGCAGCTTTCGCAGCTATTAAAATTGGTGCTCCATGTGAAGTAGTAGATGCTGCAGCGAGAGCTGTGATCGAAAAAGCAGGGTTCAATAAAAATTATAAATTACCTGGATTGCCACATAGAACCGGACACGGTATTGGACTAGAAGGACACGAGTGGACCAATTTTGTGAAAGGCAATAAAACACCAATGGCAGTAGGTATGTGTTTTAGTAACGAGCCAACGATTTCGATCCCTGGTGAATTTGGTATTCGCTTAGAAGACTGTTTGTACATTGCAGAAGATGGTCCTCATTATTTTTCAAAGCAAAGTATTTCTATCGAACAACCTTTTGGGTAAGTTCATATCAAGGAGGCTTATGTTGATTTAACTTTAACTATCAATTTTAATCACTTATCGCATTTAATAAAAAAGGAGCTACAATCTGTAGCTCCTTTTTTGTTCCTATAACAAGACAGGTATGTTTGTTTTGTAAAACTATTTATATAGCTGATTGAATAGCATTTTGTAAGTGCTATGCGTTTGTCCTCTAAAAGTAATTTCAGGTCCGTAGACAAATAATTTTCCTTTCCCAATTTTAGCTTCAAATGCTGCAACACCATCTTGTAAATAGGCTTGACCAAACGCCCAACCACTTCTTAATGTTTTGTCAGAAGCAAACCAAGCCAATGGTGTAATTGCGCCACTAGCAATTGCGTCTGGTTGTACTCTGAATACTGGACTATTGTTAAAATATACGTCTGCTTTAGATTGCATGCCCCAGTTTGCTTTGAGTGTTGGTTCAACAGCAACTTGTAAAATGCTTCCAGGAATATAGTATTTCTCTCCAGGCAAACTGCGTTCTTTTCCGTTATTCATTTCTACAATGGCATTTTTTATGGGAAGATTAAAGTGATAAGCAAGATTAGCACTAGAGCCAATAGTTACAATAGTTCCACCTTGTTCTACGAAAGCTTTTAGTTGAGGAATAGATTTATCTGCCGATATACTTCCAACCATAGGATGAAACTCAGCAGGGATCTCGTCAAGATTTGGATCTCTTTCCATATAAGGAGAAGCATTGCTTGATGCAGTAGAGGGAACTGCTCCATCCACAAAAACAATTACGTCATATTTGTTTTTTAAGTTCCCAGCATTAATTTCTTTGGCATACAACAAATTAAAATCAAAATGATGCTGTTCAAAAATCCATCTTACCCATCCAGAAGGCATTGAGCCACCATATCTATCCCACAACGCTATTTTTAATTTTTCTATTTTTACAGCATCAGTTGGAATGGATTCGATTGCTTTCACGGTAAGCCCTGCTTGTACAATGTATTGTTGAACTTGCGTATCAGATGCGCCATCTATATAAAAACCATCTTTGTTTTTATACACTGCGGTGCCCGCTTTTAATAAATCATTAATCGCTAAGAAACTATTATTATCTCCAACATGAATACTGTAACGAGTGCTATTTGTTTTAACAGTAAAAATCAAACTGCCTTTTGTTTTTTCTATTTGACCATAAGGAATGGCTTCAAATGGTCCCTTGAAATCGTCTAAAATACGATCAAACTCAATACCCATTGTATAGGCTGGCGTCCATCCTGCTGCATCATAAGGACGAACAGGAGGACCTCCTGGATATAAGAAATCATTCGGATGATCTTGTGGGTCAAACATGTCTAAGACATGCGCTCTGAATGCCTGATTTGTTCTTACTACATAAGACCCAGCTTGATAATTTTTTCCGTTCACTACAAAGTCACTGGATGCTTTATGAACTTTGATGCCACTCTGTATCAAGATATTGACAAAGGCAACAGCACTTGATGTTTGATTTGCCGGAATGATATAGCCTCTTGGATCTCTAAGGCCCGGAGCTTTATACACTTTTGCAAAATTTTGCATTGCGATGCTATCCGTCCTTGTGTCTCTTTTATCTGCTTTTAATTGCTCATTCAGCATTTCAACTTTATTAGGAGATAGTGTCCAATTGTCTTTATTTCCTGCATCTATTGCTGCCTTACCCATTTTGTACATGTTCATCAGTACTTCGTCTTTGTGCCTTGCAGCATAATTTAGTACCGCATAGTTTAATGAGATTGAATAATCAATAGAGTTTTTAAAATACCATTTTTGAGGCTCAATAGGAAAAGGCAAGCCACTGTTCGGAATTAATCTTTGTGGTACTAAAGGTATTTTCATTGGGGTAGGACTTCCAATGATCTCAGTTAAAATACCTACGATGTTATGGTAGTAAGCTGTTGTTCTTAAGCCTCCATTCCACCATGTGGAATAGACAGACCCGCCTTTCATGGTATAGCCTGGTTTTTGCTCTGCATTTAAGCGACTACTCATTGCGGCACCCATTGCGTCTAAGCTTGTAATTAGGAGTGGGCTATATACATAATTAAATGGATCTCTATAGGGAGGTCCAGCTACAACTGTTCCAGCTGGTCCTGTTTGGTGGTGGTTGTATAAAATTTGCGGTATCCAGTCTATATATTGTTGACGACTCATATTTTTTGACTCTTTCATATTCATCATAAAAAAATCACGATTGTTGTCATGCCCAATATATTTTTGATACAACTTAGGTAATGCATTAGTAGACCTTTTTAAAGTGTCGGTGTTACGCATATACCAATTTGAAACTAGTTCTTGTCCGTCAGGATTAGCGTGTACAAATAAAATAATTGTATTTTTTAAAATATTTTTTGTCTCTTCATCTTGACGAGTAATAATTTGATACATTGTCTCTATCCATTGGTGTATACCAACGACTTCTGTAGCGTGTAATCCGCCATCTATCCATACTACAGCTTTTCCTTCGTCTGCTAATTTTTTTGCATCTGCGTCTGTTAAAGATTCTGCTCGAGCTATTTTTTGCGAAATTGATTTATATTTTTCGAGTTGTTTGATATTTTCTGGGCTAGAAACAACCATCATATATTGATTACGACCTTCTTCTGTAGCACCAATGGTTGTTAATTTAACTTTGTTAGAACTAGCAGCAATTTTTTTTAGATATGCTTCTGTTTGTGTGAAAGTGGCCAATTTGTAATTGTCGCCAATATTAAATCCAAAATGACTTTTTGGACTAGGAATAGATTGTGCAATAAGTTGGATACTCAACAATAGCACAAAGCTCAGTAAAGATAGCAGTCGACGCATAGTAATAATTTTTTATTCAATCTAAAGTTAACAAGCTCGACTTGTAAATAAAAACATATTTTATGAATGGAACGCTTGTTATTGAATTTTAAGTAAGATGATTTGTGCACTTGGCATCGCAGGCCTTGACGGACTGGAAAGACTATTTGTTTTGATAAGCTGAGTTTGAGCATGGCGTACACTAAAAAACAATTCAACATAATCTTCTTTCCCCAATGGGATCATTGTTTGTGCTGATAAAATATTTTTAGTTCCGATGGCTCCTGTCGTAAACTGTCTTAAGCTATTAGGATAAGCCGATCCATTGCGTCTAATCCAAATGCTTATCTCATCGTTCGCAATTTGTGGATTACTCGCCTGAACTGTATACTGAACAAGGTATACCCCTTCCTTGAGCACACTTATTTTACTTGGTTCCAAGCTACTGTTGTTACTTATATAAATATGGCTATTTGTGATGGTATCTCGCCATTTTACAGACATGGCTGTATTGACATTTGCACTTTGTCGGGCGGTGTCAAAAAAATGACCAAAGTCTACCTGGATGGGAAGGAAGCCCAAACTCTGTTCTATTTCTGTTTTGGAGATGTCTCCTTTGTTTAGTTTTTGATTAATTCTATTACTTAAACTGGTCGTATCTTTTTTGTCTAATTTTAAATTGAGCGCAACAATAGCTGCCTTACTTAAAGTCTTCCCACTGTCTGCTACATTGTTGACTTTATCTAACTGCAAAGCCATTT
Organism: uncultured Sediminibacterium sp.; assembly: GCA_964486665.1. Taxonomy (GTDB): domain Bacteria; phylum Bacteroidota; class Bacteroidia; order Chitinophagales; family Chitinophagaceae; genus Sediminibacterium. The sequence continues at coordinate 2,421 of CAZAOF010000023.1, read as the reverse complement.
TCAATGCGGGTAATGTGTTCACGCCAGTGCCGCCTTGAGCCACGGATACGACACCATCTATATTAGCTGCAAGTAAATGATCAGCTGTAAAAGCATATGCTACATAATTAATCGGTTGTTGTCCAATACGAATAAATTGTAAATGGTTGTTAGGGTCAATTTCTATTCTAATAAAATGAATAGATTCAGCCCAGTTTATTTTTTCAAAATTTCCTTCGGTAATTATTTTTGTTGGTTCGTGGATGCCAATTAAAACGGTAAAGAGTCCTAGAGGACTTGTTATTACAGATTTCACTTCTTGGTAAACAATACTATTTTTAACAGTGTCAGATAAAATACTAATCCTAACTTGTATTTGTTTATTAGGCATAATGACGCCGTAATTAGTTCTTGCAACCGCCTGAAAAGCCACAGCCTTATGGTTTTGAGCGTATGCTACTAGACTTAACAAAACCAATAAACAGCTTAGTATACATTTCATTGTTTAATCATTTTGATATTTTTAATCCAATAATTTTGATTATCAATAGTTGCCATGGATTCAGGTAAATAAAAAACAAGCATAATATAAACGCCATTAGAAAGATGGGAAATGTTAATTGGCTTTGCTAAATAACTACTTGCAAACTTTGTTTGATCCTTTAAGACTAAATTACCTTGAAGGTCAAATACTTGATAACCATAGATCATTAAATCTGTTTCTGTTGAAAAAAGCAATATTGGATATCCATTGGAATTATAACGGATATCGATAGCGGGGTTGTTATTTTTCATTGGTGTTGAATTTAAAAATCGATCTGTAATAGGTTGAAAAAAACCAGCAGTAAATAAATAGGGAGGTGATAGATCAAGTGGGATAGCTGTTATGCCAAGGTCAAGTCGCCAATCCAGATGTATCGCTTCTTTTTGATTGGGGTAGAAGCTATCAGCAGATAGCATAAAAGTTTGGAAATGAGTATACTGCGCTTGTAACCTATTGCAGAGTAGATGTAGTAATAAGATAAAAGAAATTTTTGTTAACAGGCTTGTGCGCATGCCATAAACTTATAACCAACATCAACTTCTTTTCTAGGTATTTCTACTTTACGCAAATCATAAATAGTTTTGTAAACTAAAGGAGGACTGCATAGACAAAAAATAGTACCTTTAAATCACAAATATTTTTAATGAAGCACGTTTATAAATACTTTCTCTTGATGTTGATTAGCGTCATTTTTGTCTCTTGTAGTAAAGGAGGAGATGCGCCAAGTCCAACTCCGCCACCACCACCGGTAGCTACAGAGCCAGACTTAAAAGCAAATAACGCTGTCGTAGTTGATATTGATCCAGGCAGTACAAACATATTTGCAGTTGTGGGAACAAGTCAAAAAATCGAAGTTAAGTTGACCGCGATCCCAACGAGTGGAGTATCAATTACAACTACAATGACTAAGGTTTTAGACAATACGATTGCCTTTACCAACACCATTTCAAGTACTAGCCTTAACAATCCAATTACGATCACAGGTTTAGTGCCGGGTGTATTATATAATTTATCTGTTGTGGTTACTTCTAAAACTACAGCGACCAATGCAAAAACAATAGAGTTTAAGCTCGCAGCAAAGTAAATCGAACTATTTTTCAATAGCAATCCCCTTTCTTGTCCGGTTAGGGGATTTTTTTTAGAAAAAATATAAGTTTTATATAAAAGTCTATCATTTTAGTAGACTATATGAATTTATTCCTTATTTTTGCCCCATCGTCATGTGGCCGAGGGGACAGGCAGGGGTCAGCAAAACCCATAACGGTGGTTCAACTCCATCCATGACAGCTAGGAACTATCAGGGTCCAACTAATAAGCAAGCAATCCTGAAAACGGGCGGTATTTCTATACCGCCTTTACTTTTCCTCCTATCTGCACTGAATTATTTAGTAAATTAGAATCCTATATCAACTAAAATTATACAGACAATGATGAAGCAATGCTTAACAGCCCTTTTAGCTATTTGTACACTGAATGTGGTACATGCTCAAGTACCAAATGATGTGTATCGTTTGGAATCCGTTTCAAGACCTAAAATTGCACCAGAAGGTAATTGGATTTTATATAGTCAATCAAAGATTGATTCTGCTAAAGACAAAACCGTGTCAAAGTTATATATGATGTCTGCTGATGGCAAAGAAACAATCACCTTAACGGAGCAAACTAAAGGGGTGGGTAATTATCAATGGAGTCCTGATGGAAAATACATTTCTTATTTAACCAAGGGAAATAACGAGGACAATGGGTCACAATTATTTTTAATGGACCGTCGTGGTGGAGAAGGGGTACAATTATCAGATATAAAAGGAGAGATACAAGATTATGTATGGTTTAATAATGGCAAGAAAATTGTCATGGTGATTAAAGATTTTAATTATGCTGATACTGCTAAATCAAAA
>CAZAOF010000022.1:0-17001 GCA_964486665.1 uncultured Sediminibacterium sp. | reverse complement strand
AGCAGCATCAATTTTATAATTGATCTGTTGTTGCCAACGTTCAGGTTGAGCAAATAATAGCTGATTCATTGATAACGAAAGAAGCACAAAAAAGGATAACTTTTTTAACATATGTTTTCATTTAAGTGTTCAATTTAAACAAAAAACAAGTTCTTTCCAAAGTGAATTGATGAACGATTGTGGTGTTACATTAATCCTTCCCAGCCACTACTATCACAATCTCCCCTTTTACTTGCTTGGCAGTAAAATGTAGTATTAAATTTTCGAGCGAATCTGTGATGTTTTCTTCAAACATTTTGGAGAGTTCCCTACTCACTGCTGCCTTACGATCAGGACCAAATGTGGCTTTGAATAATTCTAGCGTTTTAACAAGTCGCATTGGACTCTCATAAAAAATCATGGTACGTTCCTCATTTGCCAAATGATCCATTAAAGTTTTTCTGCCTTTTTTTAAGGGGATAAAGCCTTCGAAAATGAATCGATTAGTTGGTAAGCCACTGTTCACCAATGCAGGTACAAAAGCTGTAGCACCTGGCAAACTAGTCACTGGAACGCCTGCAGCCTTGCAAGCTCGAACCAGTAAAAATGCTGGATCTGAAATACCTGGCGTACCTGCATCAGTAATCAATGCAATATTTTTACCAGCCATCAATTGCTGCACTAAGTGCTCCACAATTTTATGTTCATTGTGTTGATGAAAAGGTGTTAAAGGCTTCTGGATTTGGTAATGCTGTAATAACTTGGAGGAGGTTCTAGTGTCCTCACATAAAATAAAATCCACAGACTGAAGTGTCTCTACCGCTCTAAAAGTAAAATCTTTTAAATTTCCAATGGGTGTAGGGACTAAATATAACATGAGGTTAAATTAATGAAGCAGATTATAAAACCACTACCTCAAAGTACTCCATTACTGCATTCGCCAACAATTGCTTACTAGCTTCTGTAGCCATTGCCACTGCAGCAGCTTCGTCAGCAGCTTCAATTTGTAAGTTGATATTCTTTCCAACACGAACATCTTGTATACCTGATAAACCTAAATTATGTAAACCACCTAAGACTGCTTTCCCTTGTGGATCTAATAAATCCTTCAAAGGCATTACTTTAATTTGAACTTGATATAACATACTAATTTATTGTGTGATTGTTTTAGGATAAATCAAAGATACTATGCAATAGCCAATAAAGCCAAATGGAATAGCATACCATTTAAAAAAGAAGGCTGTAAGGACTACCTCTATTGCAATAAGTCCCAAAGGCAAGATTAGTTTTTTCTTTCCAGATAAGCTTTTTAGCGCTAACATGGGTCTGGTCATCACCATTAAATAACTGACTATAATAATATAGCCATACCAAAAGATTGGGCTTAATAAAAGCTTCGAAATAACTCCATAAGAGGGTTGCCAGTAAATTAAGGGAAATGCTGCAGTTAATAAACCAATCATTGGAATAGGCACCCCTTTAAAATAAGTAGATTGAGTTTGATCCAAATTGAATCTAGCCAATCTGTAAGCACCTGCCATAGGAATAAGAAATGCTGGCACAAACAACCAATTACTTGTAGAAAGTGCATTCACATCATTTGCCAATGCTAACCTAAGAAATTGATAAACAATACATGCAGGTGCTACACCAAAACTTACCACATCTGCTAAAGAATCTAATTGTTTTCCCATCTCAGAAGACACTTTCAATAACCTTGCCACAAATCCATCAAAAAAATCAACTACAGCAGCTATGCCAATAAATAAACTCGCCATGAATAATTTTTCAGGGATCTCTATTAGCATATCCCCTGTATCAGAAATAGATGCGACCGTGCCAAATTGAAAGCAACTCACTATGGCTAAACATCCAAAAAGCAAATTGAGCAGGGTAATAATATTTGGAATTTGTTGACGCATGGACTAATGTTATTATTTCTTTCTCTTCATTAAATTCTCAATCTCTTCTGCTTTGATTGGAATATTTTTGAATAAATCTTGGTTCCCTTTTGCAGTGATCCACAAATTGTTTTCGATCCTTACGCCCATTTGTTCTTCTTTAATATAGATGCCTGGCTCCACTGTAAATACCATACCAGCCTGTATAGGCGCTGTTCTTGTACCTAAATCATGTACATCTATTCCTAAATGATGTGAAATTCCATGGTATAAATATTTACGATATGCCCTGTTTTCTGCATCTTCATTTTTTACATCTGCCTTGGACAACAAGCCTATTTTGATAAATTGCTTAGTCGCTTCTTCTCCTACTTTGTCTGTATAATTTAAAATACTGATGCCAGGTTTTAATATAGATTTTGCATAATCGTGTAAATGCAAACATGCATTGTATACTTCTTTTTGTCGCTTTGTATACTTTCCATTTACAGGAACTGTTCTGGTTAAATCTGCATTGTATCCACCGTATGCAGCACCAAAATCCATTAAGATTAACTCACCATCCTTACACTGATTGTTGTTACTTGTATAATGCAAGGTTCTAGCATTGTCACCACTCGCTAAAATACTATGATAAGCCATTCCAGTGGCTTTTTGACTTAGAAATGAATGATAAATTTCTGCTTCAATTTCATACTCGTACACCCCAGGTTGGATAAACTTTAATAACCTTCTAAATGCAGTTTCTGTAATATCGATCGCTTTTTGAATCACCACTACTTCTTGCTTTGTTTTGATTGCTCTCAAAGCTTTCATGATTTTAGCAGCACGTAAATATTGATGCAACGGATAGCGTGACTGCATCTCGTCTATGAATCTATATTCATTGGTTCTTACTAAATTATTTTTTCGATCATTTTCATTAGAATCTAAATAGATCGCATCGGCTAAATGAATCCAGCCTTGCAACATCGCGTCTATACTATCTACCCAAACAATGGTTTTCATGCCAGAGATAGCGGTTGCTTCATGCGCTCTCAATCTTTTCCCATCCCAAATTTCTTTCAGTTCCTGTGGACGCACCAACACCAATACCTCTCTATATTTAGGATCTGGATTGTCAGGAAATAAAACCACCATAGTACCTTCTTGCTCGATACCCGTTAACCAAAATAAATCAGCATTTTGTACAAAGCCATGCAATGCATCTCCATTACTCGGAAATTCGTCGTTACTCACAAAAACGGCAATACTATTTTTTTGCATTTGACTTACAAAACGTTTTCTGTTTTGTATGAATAAGGTTGGATCTAATGGATCGTATTTCATAAAAGATGACTTTATATTTAATAATAGCCCCCACATGGCTTATTGGAAGCAAGATACTTAAAAATGGCGGGCTTAGGCAATCTTACCCCAACCTATTTTGGTTTTCTGCGTCTGTAAAAAGCTTCGAATCACCAGGTGTTCTGGCAAGGTTAAATTAGGATCTTTTTCACAAATTGCAGCTGCCGCTTCTTTGGCTATTTCCATAGTAGGTCTATCATTGATCAAACTTGCCAGTTTAAAATTCAATGCCCCGCTTTGTCTAGTGCCATCTATATCTCCTGGACCCCTTATCTCTAAATCTTTTTCTGCAATCACAAACCCGTCGTTGGTGCTACACATAATTTTTAACCTTTCCTTAGCCTCCCTACTTGCTTTTACACTACTTAATAAAATGCAATAACTCTGCTCCGACCCTCTACCCACTCGACCCCTCAATTGATGCAATTGAGATAAGCCAAATTTCTCAGCACTCTCTATCACCATCACCGATGCATTGGGTACATTCACCCCTACTTCAATCACCGTCGTGCCTACCAATATCTGCGTATCGCCTGATTTAAATCGATTCATGTTTTCAGACTTTAAATCATTAGGCATTTTGCCATGCACCATACTTATTTTGTAAGTGGGTTCTGGAAAATAACTTTTTACTTGTTCATAGCCCTGCATTAAATCCTCGTAACTCATCTTTTCACTTTCCTCGATTAATGGATACACATAATAAGCTTGTCGTCCTTTTTGAATCTCCGATTTTACAAAATCCATCACAGAAGCTCTTGTTGTTTCATAACGATGCACTGTTTTGATAGGTTGTCTTCCTGGTGGCAACTCATCCATAATACTATAATCCAAATCTCCATAAGCCGTCATGGCCAAGGTTCTTGGAATAGGTGTCGCTGTCATCACCAATACATGTGGCGGTATGGAAGCCTTTTTCCAAAGCTTTGATCTCTGTTCTACCCCAAATCGGTGCTGTTCATCTATTACAGCTAAACCTAATTTTTTAAATTGAACCGGATCCTCAATCAATGCATGCGTACCCACCACAAAATGGATCGTGTCTTCTGCCAATCCTTTTAAAATTCTTCTTCGTTCTGCTGCCTTTGTGCTTCCTGTTAAGATAGCTACTTCTACAGGCATCTCACTTAAAAGCTCGGTTAAACTAGTGTAATGTTGTTGTGCCAAAATTTCGGTAGGTGCCATCAAACAACTTTGAAACCCATTGTCTGCTGCAATGAGCATGGCCATTAATGCAATCATTGTTTTACCACTTCCTACGTCTCCTTGTAGTAAACGATTCATTTGATAGCCTTTTGCTACATCTTGCCTTATTTCTTTGATGACCCTTTTTTGTGCACCCGTTAATTCAAAAGGGAGGTAATTCGTATAAAAATCGTTGAAGTAAGCTCCAACTTTTTCAAAAACTTGTCCCTTACTGTTTTTATGTCTATCTATTTTAATTAGGTTCAATCTAATTTGTGCTATAAATAATTCTTCAAAGATTAATCTTGATAAAGCGTCTTTATAATGTGCTTGGCTGGTTGGAAAATGTATCTGCCTATGCGCTTCCCAGCGTCCCATTCTATTGACTAACAAATGTGCAGGTAAATTTTCTGGTAAATCTCTTTCGCTTATTTGTTGAAATAAAACCTGGGTTAATTTACCAATTTGTTTCCCATTTAACCCCCTAGCCTTTAACTTCTCCGTCGAACTATATACTGGCTCAAGCAAAGATTTTTGTGCCATCGTTTGCGCTACAAAGGGTTCAATTTCTGGATGTACCACTTGTGGTTTCCCATTAAAAAAGGCGAGCCTTCCAAATACGAGATAGGTCTGACCCTCCACTAAATTCTTTTGAACATATTGAATCCCCTGAAACCAAGCCAATTCTAAATTACCCGTCTCGTCCCTTAATTGGGCTACCATCCTTTTTGAACGCTTCTCCCCAATAGAATGAAAGCCCAACAAAACCCCTTTTACCTGGATAAAGTCCATTTCTGGTGTCAATTGGCTGATGGGCGTAATCTTGGTTTTATCTACGTGTCTATGAGGAAAATGCTGTAATAAGTCGCCAAATGTATAGATACTGAGCTCTTTTTTAAGCAATTCCGCCCTCAAGGGGCCTACTCCCTTAAGGTATTCAATTGGACTAGATAATAGAGAAGCGAGGCTCAAATGATTATTTTTAGATTCAGGGCAAATATCCCAAAAAGATGGCAAAAAATGGGATTGTGATTCATTATCTTCGCAGAGCTATGGAAAAGGAAATCGTATTGAGCGGAATTAGGCCCACAGGGTTCTTACATTTAGGAAATTATTTTGGTGCGATGCGTAATTATGTGCGCATGCAAGATGAATTCAATTGTTATTTTTTTGTGGCTAACTGGCATAGTTTAACCACCCACCCTGATACAAAAACTTTACAAGAAAGTGTGTTAAGAGTAGTGGCAGAAAATATTGCATGTGGATTAGATCCTGAAAAAGTTTCTCTTTATGTACAAAGCGATGTGCCAGAAATTGCAGAATTGTATTTGTACTTAAATATGTTGGCATACAAAGGCGAGTTGGAAAAGACAACCACCTTTAAAGACAAAGTAAGAATGCAGCCAGAAAATGTAAACGCTGGTTTATTAACCTACCCTGTTTTGCAAGCAGCTGATATTCTAATTCATCGTGCTGTAAAAGTGCCCGTTGGAAAAGACCAAGAGCAAAACTTAGAGATGGCACGCAATTTTGCTGAAAGATTTAATCATAGATATGGCGAAACCTTCCCCTTACCCTATGCTTTTAATTATAACAGCGAATTGGTGAAAATAATGGGGTTAGATGGTAATGGCAAAATGAGTAAGAGTGAGAATCAAATGACTACTTTGTTTTTAGCAGATGAAGATGAACTGATCCGTAAAAAAGTGATGAAAGCGAAGACAGATCAAGGACCATTAACACCCAATTCAGCGAAGCCAGATTATATACAAAACTTATTTACCCTAATGAGTTTAGTCAGCACTGCAGATACCGTTCAAAAATTTGAAGATGACTTTAATAATAGCTCAGAAGGCAATTGCATTATTCGTTATGGCGATATGAAAAAACAATTGGCTGAGGATATGGTTAATTTCATCAATCCTATTCGTACAAAAGCAGCCGATTTACAAAACAACAAAGAACTACTTTTAAAAATCATTCATCAAGGTGCAGACAAGGCAAGAGCAAGTGCTTCCGCCACTTTGACTACTGTAAGAAAAGCAGTAGGAATGGAATACCTATAAATCAACCCTAGTAACATTTAATTACATTCTCTTAATTATGGCAAAAGCAACTAATAAAAAACCCAAACACGTAGCAATCGCAGGTAATATAGGTGTAGGTAAAACCACGCTAACCGAAATGTTGAGCAAACACTACAAATGGATTCCTCAGTTTGAGGATGTAGACCATAACCCCTATTTGATGGATTTTTATGACGACATGCCAAGATGGAGTTTTAATTTACAGATTTATTTTTTACATGGTAGATTGAACCAAATTTTAGAAATACAAAAAGGAACTGAAACCATAATCCAAGATAGAACTATCTATGAAGATGCAAATATCTTTGCTCCGAACTTACATGAGATGGGACTTATGAGTAAACGTGATTTCGATAATTATTATGGCTTTTTTAATACCATCAAATCTATGGTCCAACCACCGGATTTATTGATTTATTTAAAAGCTTCTGTTCCTACGCTTGTTTCACAAATTCAAAAAAGAGGAAGAGAATACGAAGAGAATATTCGTTTAGATTATTTAAAAAGATTAAATGACTATTATAATAAATGGATCGATGAATATACCGAAGGCCCATTATTAGTAATAGACTGTGACAAAATTAAATTCGGCGAATCAGAAGAAGACCTTGGACATATTATTAGTAAAGTGGATAGTACTTTATATGGTTTATTCTAATGAGTTGTTTTAGATTATTTCAATTTTAACGCCTTATAGATGCAACAAATAACACCCGAATTACTAGACCAAATAAAAGCAATTGTAGGCCCTGAGTATGTCTTCACTGACGCAGAAAGTTTTGAAAAATACGGCAAAGACCATACTGAACGTTTGCATTATAATCCATCGGTGGTGGTAAAACCAAGAAAGCCCGAAGAAATAAGTGCTTTGTTGAAATTAGCCAATACACATTTAATACCTGTCACACCAAGAGGTGCAGGAACTGGATTAAGTGGTGGCGCACTCCCTCATTTAGGCGGATTGGTGATTGCCATGGAGCGTTTTAATTCCATTTTAGAAATAGACGAAAGAAATTTACAGGTTTCTACAGAGCCAGGTGTAATTACAGAAGTCCTGCAAAATGCGGTTAAAGAAAAAGGATTGTTCTACCCTCCCGATCCAGCAAGTAAGGGAAGTTGTTTTATTGGTGGAAATATTTCAGAAAATTCAGGCGGACCTAAGGCGGTTAAATATGGCGTAGTTAAGGATTATGTTTTAAACTTAGAAGTAGTCCTTCCAAATGGTGAGATCATTTGGACAGGTTCGAATATTTTAAAAAATGCGACTGGTTATAATATCACTCAACTTATTGTAGGTAGTGAAGGTACCTTAGGTATTGTCACTAAAATAGTATTAAGATTGATCCCGCATCCGAAGTTTGATTTATTAATGCTTGCTCCATTTAATAGTTTAGAGAAAGCGAGTGAAGCCGTTAGCGCTATCTTCAGAGCAGGTATTACACCAAGTGCTATGGAATTAATGGAAATTGACGCCATCACACTTGCATCAAAAATATTAGATAGTACTGCCATCCCACTTACCGAAAATTTAGCTGCACATTTAATCATAGAAGTGGATGGCAATAATATGGATGTATTGATGGGTGAAATGGAAGCTATTGCGGATGTCCTATCCCAGTTTGAAGCAGGAGAATTATTTTTTGCAGATGATGCCCAACAAAAAAATGAACTTTGGAAAATAAGACGCAAAGCAAACGAAGCGGCGGTGATGGCAGGTTATACTATTGAAGAAGATACGGTGGTACCTAGAGCAGAACTTCCTAAGTTAATTAAAGGAGCCAAAGATTTAGGAGCTAAAAATGGATTTAAAGTAGTTTGTTATGGACATGCGGGAGATGGTAATTTACATATCAGGATTAACCACCCTACCATCAAAAATAGTCATGGAAGTGAAGAGATGACAACCATTTTAAAAGAATTATTTGTTCTAGTTCATAGTTTAGGTGGAACAATTAGCGGAGAGCATGGTATTGGATTGATTCAAAAACCCTACATGCCTGTTGTATTCAAAAATGCATCACTAGAAATTATGCGTGGTATCAAAAGAACATTCGATCCAAACAATATTTTAAATGCAGGTAAAATATTTGATCTTTCTTAAACTGAAATAATCAATGTCAATAAAATTACACAGCCTATTTGCCCTTATGTTTTGCATCACTCATTTTGCAAATGCGCAAGAAGTAATCAAAACAACACCTTCATTGAATCAAAACCCATTATTCATAGGTGGTAACATTGTTTTAGGAGGTGGTGCCGGTTCTTTTCAGATTGGATTGAACCCAGAATTATATAAGCGAGTAAATGATTATGTTGACCTTGGCGCTGCAACCAATTTATTCTACCAATCTTTCAATCCAAATATGGGTAATGGATTACCCGGCACATCCACTAGAAGTTTTCAGATGGGCACAGGTGGATTTGCAAGAATTTGGCCTCTAGATCGCTTCTTTTTACAAATACAACCAGAATATAATTGGACTTGGAGCAAATTTAAAGATAGGAGCACCGAAGGGGTAAATGCAGGAGCATCTAGAAAAATTAGTTTTGGTGCAGAGAGTTTACTTGCAGGAATTGGATACGGTAGTAGATCAGAAAATGGTATGACCTATTTTAGTATCATGATTGACTTATTAAAGAACCCAAATTCTCCCTATAGAGATGGAATGAATAGGGCCGACCCATTTATCAGAGCAGGATTTGCATTGCCTATTCGCTCAAATCGTTAATCTGATTCATAATATCATCTGCATCTGTTGCAATAATGATTCTTTCTCTCCAATCATCGTACATGAATCCTTGTGTATTCATATGATCTAATAAACTGATAAGGGGGGTATAGAAACCCTCCCAATTTAAAATAATCACTTTCTTCTGGTGAATATTTAAATTATTCCAAGTTAACATTTCAAATAATTCATCCATCGTACCCATCCCTCCAGGTAGTACAATGGCCACATCTGCTTTGTCGTATAAAAGTTTTTTTCTTTCATGCATTGTATCTGTTACAATCAGCTCAGTCAATCCTTCATGTTGGGCTTCCCACTCTAACAATAAGCTAGGTATAATACCGGTCACCTCTCCATTTTTTGCAAGCACGGCATTGGCAATTGCACCCATGATGCCTTTATTCCCACCGCCATAAATCAAACGGATCCCTTCTTTAGCTAATGCATTTCCTAAACTTATTGCTTGATCGACAAAACCAGCTTGATGACCAGGTTTAGATCCACAAAAAACGGTAACTGATTGTATTTTCATATCGTACTAATATTATTAAAGAAGCAGCACAAAATAATCAAAAAGTCAAAGATTCTCACTACTTTGCCACATCAAAATGACCTAAAATTAAACTATGAGCGCAACAACCCTTTTTATTTTTGTTATTCTTTACTTTTTAGTCTTATTAGGTGTAGCCAAAATAACAGGCAGAAATAGTAATAACATGTCATTTTTTATTGGCAACAAAAACAGTAATTGGATGCTTGTTGCCTTTGGTATGATTGGTACGTCTTTAAGTGGCGTTACTTTTGTTAGTGTTCCAGGTGCAGTTGGAAAAGATGCATTCCAATATTTACAGATTACATTAGGATATTTAATTGGCTACTTAGCCATCGCCTATGTTTTATTACCTATATACTATAAATTAAACCTCACTTCCATTTATAATTATTTAGAAGGTAGATTAGGTTTTAGTGCCTATAAAACAGGTGCATCTTTCTTTATTTTATCCAGAACACTAGGCGCAACAGCAAGACTTTATTTAGTGGTTAAAATTCTTCAATACTTTATTTTAGACAATCTACATGTACCCTTCTGGGCAACAACATTGGTCATATTGATCATGATTCTTTTATACACTTACGAGGGAGGGGTTAAAACAATTGTCTGGACAGATACATTGCAAACTTCAGGCATGTTAATGGGCTTAATCATTTGCAGCATCTATATCTTATCTGAGCTCGACTTATCTGTAATACAAGGATTAACAGCAATGCAAAATCAGGCATTAACATCCAATCCTAGTATGCATTTAGCGGATGTATTTAATACCGACTTAAATAGTAAGTCTTTTTTCTTGAAACAAATTATTGGTGGTGCTTTTGTTACCCTTACTATGACTGGATTAGACCAAGAAATGATGCAAAAAAATATTTCTGTTAAGAATTTAAAAGATGCGCAAAAAAATATGGTAACTATTGGCTTTACCATGTTGATTGCAATTAGTCTTTTCTTATACCTTGGTGGTTTGCTTCACTTATACGCAGCTCAAAATAATATTGTAGCCACTGGAGATGATTTATTTCCAACTATAGCATTGAATCACATGCCTCCCTACTTGTCTATCATTTTTATTCTTGCATTAATATCTGCCTTATTTCCTAGTGCTGACGGTGCCATCACAGCATTGACCTCAAGTTTCTGTATTGATATCCTGGGTTTACAAAGAAATAAAAACTGGTCTGAGGCGCAGCAAAAAAAGATTAGACAAAGAACGCATTTGAGCTTTGCATTGATCTTTTTAATCATGGTGATGATATTTAAATGGATTGATAATAAGAGTACAATTGATTTGCTATTAAAAATTGCCTCTTATACCTATGGACCCTTATTAGGCCTTTTTGCATTCGGCATTTTGACTAAAAGAAGCTTAAATAAAACCTTAGTGCCCGTGATATGTTTCTTGGCGCCTATCCTGTGTTTGGTTTTAGATTATTTCCAAGCTCAGCTATTTGGTGACTTCAGAATTGGTCAAGAACTATTGATTATTAATGGAATGATCACTTTTGTAGGATTATGGCTTATTTCAAGCGCTAATAGCGAAAAAAATTAGACATTTGCAGCATGGATTTTATTCAACCTGCTGCCAATGATTATGTAGAGCAGTTTAGTGACGCCACACCGGCTTATTTAAGGCCAATGTATGAGCAAACTAAACAGTCCCATCCTCATGCTCATTTGCAAAGCAATTGGAACCAGGGAGGCTTTCTGAGCTTTTTTAGTAAGCTTTTAGCACCCTCACATATTTTAGAGATTGGCACTTTTACTGGCTTTAGTACTTTGTGCTTAGCAGAAGGCCTTAGTACCTCAGGAAGGCTTGATACAATTGAATTAAGAGAAGAAGATGCTTTAACTGCAAGAAGCCATTTTGATAAGAGTCCTAAAGGGCAATTGATTACATCCCATATTGGTGATGCTAAAACAATTATCCCTAATATTAGTGCCCCTTGGGATCTTGTATTTATTGATGCAGACAAAACTGGCTATATTGATTATGTTAACTTAGTACTTCCATTGCTTACAGACAAAGGGGTCATTATAGCCGACAATGTCTTGTTTCATGGTCAGGTTTTTGAAGAAAAAATAACAGGTAAAAATGCTATTGCAATGCATGCATTTAACGAGTTCATTTTACAGCATACAGCAATTGAAAAAATTATGTTGACAGTTAGAGACGGATTAACCTTGATTAGAAAGAAATAATATGAAGTATACTATTCTCATTGCTGTTTTTATTTGTCTGACCACCCTGAACGGTTGGGCACAAAACAATAAAATTACCCTAGCTTATATTGAGCAATATAAAGATATTGCCATGAAGGAAATGAAAAGAACGGGTATCCCCGCTTCTATTACGTTAGCTCAAGCGATTGTAGAATCCAATAGTGGCGAAAGTAATTTGGCTAAAAATCACAATAATCACTTTGGTATTAAATGTAAAACAGATTGGAAAGGCGCAAAAGCATATCAAGATGATGATGCAAAACAAGAATGCTTTAGAGCATACGATAATGCCGAGCAATCTTTTAAGGACCACTCCAATTTTTTAAAGAGCCGTCCTAATTATGTTGACTTATTTTTTTTAGACCCAGTAGATGATACAGCCTGGGCAAACGGACTAAAAAAAGCTGGATATGCTACAGCACAAGACTACCCTAAAAAACTATTGAAGATTATTGATGATTACGAATTAGCACAATATAATTTTCCCGAATTGGCCAATGAAATTGAGGAAGAAGAAGAAGCTGTTAAGACAGCTTCTGATGCGCCTGTAAAAAAAGTGCTTGCTGATGAGCCTGTAAATAAAATAGCTTCCGATACACCCGTAAACAAAATACTTGCTGATACACTTGTTAAGGCTTCTGTTGTAGAAGCGAAAAGTTTAAATAGACCTCAAGGAATTATACAGCCAACTACGACTGTTTACTCGACACCATTGCCTGTAAAGCAATTAACTCCTGCCCCGGCTGATACGATCAAAAAGGAAGTGATTACAGTCATTCAAACGAAACAAAAAGAAACTGCAGCTGTTGATTCAACAAAAGCTCCACTTCCTAGCCCAAACAAATCCACTGAATCAGATCAACCTAAATACAATTATCCAGAAGGTAGATTTAGAATCAATCAAGTTCCTGTTATACTTGGAAAAGAAAATATGTCTTTTGTGGACATTGCTATTAAATACAATGTACCATTGTATAGATTATTTGAATACAATGAAATTAAAGAATCGATTCTGTTAGATAAAGATCAATTAGTGTTCTTGGCTCCAAAAAAGAAAGAAGGTGCGAAATCTTTTCACACTGCAAAGTACAATACAAGCTTACATGAAATTAGTCAATTAGAAGGCGTCCAATTGATACTATTAAAATCCTACAATCCTCAACTTAACAATAATGTAAAAGAAGGTACGCAAGTACTTTTATTTAAATCCAAAGAGGCTAGCCCTAAGGTTAAAGAAGACAATAGTCTTCTTTTTAAGAAAAAAACTAACTTAAAAAAATAACAAATAATCCCATTAAAATTTACCCAATATGTCTTCAATTCAAGTACTAGATAAAACCTTTGTACCTTATTTAAAGGAAGCAGCAATTCAAGAAAAAATAACTGAACTAGCTGCACAACTTAACAAAGACTATACTGGGAAACGTCCGCTATTTTTAGCTATCTTAAATGGATCTTTTTTGTTCACTGCTGATTTATTTAAGCAAATTTCTATTGAGGCCGAAGTAAGTTTTATTAAACTAGCTTCTTACAAAGGGACAAGCTCTACTGGCAATGTAATCACTGCAATTGGACTTGACATCAATGTAAAAGACAGAGATATCATTATCTTAGAAGATATTATTGATACTGGAAAAACCTTGCATCATTATTTACCCCAATTAGCTAATATGCAGCCTGCTTCGGTTAAAATCGCCGTTTTATTAAATAAAAAAGAAGCTTTACAGTATCCAGTTACGGTAGATTATGCATGCTTTGAAATTCCTAATAAATTCGTAGTAGGCTACGGACTAGACTATGATGGATTGGGTAGAAATAGTAAAGATATTTACCAGTTACAGGCATAAAAAAAGGGACAATTAAAATTGTCCCTTTTTTCTTATCGCTACTTAAAGAATTATTTAAACGCTTCTTTAACTTTATCGTAAAAGCTTTTTTCTCCTTTTACAGATTTAGGCTTAAAATTTTCACTCTCTTGCATTTTCTCTAATGCTAACTTCTCTTCTTCGCTTACTTCTTGTGGAGTCCAGATATTTACATGTATTAATTGGTCGCCCTTTGCATAACCTTGCACTTCTGGGAATCCCTTTCCTTTTAATCTAAACATTTTACCACTCTGAGTACCTGCCGGTATTTTTATTTTAGCTCTTCCGTCTATAGTAGGAACTTCTACACTTGTACCAAACACAGCATCAGGAATGGAGATGTATAAATCATACGCTACATTCAACCCATCTCTGTGTAAGAATTCGTGTGGCTCTTCCTCAATCATGATAATCAAGTCACCAGCTGCTCCTCCTCTTTCTCCAGCATTACCTTTACCTGACATGCTTAACTGCATACCGTCTTGAACTCCAGCAGGAATATCGATAGAAATAGTTTCTTCTCCATATACCCTTCCTTCTCCTTTACAAGCAGTACATTTAGCCGTCACTGTACTTCCTTCTCCATTACAAGTTGGACAAGTATTCACGGTTTGCATTTGACCTAAGAAAGTGTTGGTCACTTTTTTAACCTGTCCAGAACCTTTACAAGTTCCACAGGTTTGAATACTAGATTTATCTTTTGCGCCGTTTCCTCCACAAGTTGTACAAAGCACATGCTTTTTTACTTTAACTTGTTTATTTACCCCATTCGCAATTTCTTCGAAATTCAATTTTAATTTTATTCTTAAATTACTTCCCCTCTGGCCCCTATTAGCTCTCGCTCCACCTCTTGATCGTCCTTGTCCTCCAAAAAAGCCCCCAAACATGTCATCACCAAACACGTCTCCGAACTGACTAAATATATCATTCATGTCCATACCACCACCATATCCACCATTGCCCCCTCCGGTGCCTGGACCGAAAGCCTGGTGTCCAAAACGATCATACTTAGCCTTCTTATCTGCATCACTCAAAATCTCGTAAGCTTCTGCTGCTTCTTTAAATTTTTCTTCTGCTGCTTTATCTCCAGGATTTCTGTCAGGATGAAATTGCATGGCCACTTTTCGGTAGGCTTTTTTTATCTCATCTGCAGATGCAGATTTACTAACCCCTAGTATTTCGTAAAAATCTCTTTTTGACATATTGCTTTTTTTATTTGCCTACCACCACTTTTGCAAAACGAATGATTTTATCATTTAAATAATATCCCTTAGTAACTTCATCAATTACTTTACCTTTTTTTGAATCGTCAGGTACTGGCACTTCTGTGATTGCCTCGTGTAATTCCACATCAAAAGCTTGATCAATACTTTCCATAGCCTTAAGACCCTTAGCATGAAGTGTTGTTCTGATCTTATTAAACACCAATTGGATACCTTCTTTTTGCAAAGCAATATCGTCTGTTCCGTTCAATTGCTTTTCGGCACGATCACAGTCGTCCATTACGTCTAGTAAGGAAACAATGACATCCTTTCCGGCTGTTTGAATTAAATCGACACGCTCTTTTGCAGTTCTTCTCTTAAAGTTTTCGAATTCTGCCATTAAACGTAGGTATTTATCTTTTTGGTCTGCCAAATCCAGCTTCAGTTGATCCACCTCACTCAATGGAGCAGTTTCTTCGATTTCGGAGGCTGTTGAACCCTCATTTTCACTATTAAGTATAGGCTCTTGACCTAATTGTTCTTTTTCTTCCATATTTGACTAATTGTACTCAATTGCTAGCAAATATATTGCCAAAGCGATAAAAGAGCAAAATTGACATAAAAGGAGGCGAAATTGAACAAGTTGTCACTCTTTCTGTCCCTATCTTTGCCAAATGACAAAGGTGTATTTAAATAAGCGCATTACCCCAAGAATCGCCAATGGCCATCCTTGGATTTATAATAATGAAGTAGACCGTATTGCAGGGACAGTTGCCCCTGGAGATATTGTAGAAGTATACTATTTTGACGGCCAATTGGCTGGACGAGGCTATATTAATCCAGGGTCCCAAATCATTATTCGTTTGTTAACCCGTAAGCGAGAAAATATTGATGCTGGATTTTTCCTTCATAAAATAAAAGAAGCATGGGCATATCGTCAACAATTAGGGTATACCGAAAATTGTAGATTGGTATTTGGAGAAGCCGATGGATTACCTGCTTTAATCATTGATAAGTTTAATGATTACTTTGTAATACAAACTTTATCATTAGGTATTGAGCAATGGAAATCTGCAATCGTAGATGCAATCAATACCATTTTTACACCTAAGGGTATTTATGAAAGAAATGACGTACC
This sequence comes from uncultured Sediminibacterium sp., assembly GCA_964486665.1. Lineage (GTDB taxonomy): Bacteria > Bacteroidota > Bacteroidia > Chitinophagales > Chitinophagaceae > Sediminibacterium. Next base: position 792 of record CAZAOF010000022.1, on the reverse strand, counting down.
TGTTCGTGAATTAGAAGGGCTAGAACAAAAGAAAGATTTTTTATCTAGTCCCTTCCCTACAGAAATTACCATTCAAGAAAATGGTTTACAATTTTATGTAGATATTGAAAATGGGCAAAAAACAGGTTACTTTTTGGACCAACAAGACAATCGCCGAGCCATTGAACATATTGTAAAGGGGGCCGATGTATTAGGGGCATTCACTTACACAGGAACTTTTGAAATTCATGCTGCACACTACGGCGCTAAGTCTGTCCTAGGTATTGATATTTCAGAAAACGCAGTGGCACAAGCCAACAAAAATGCAGCATTGAATCAATTAGATCATATTGTGAAGTTTGAAGCAATGAATGCATTTGATGTACTAAAAAACTGGGGGAAAGAAGGAAGAAAATACGATGTGGTAATGCTAGACCCTCCTGCGTTTACCAAAAGTAGAAGCAGTATTGAAAAAGCAGTAACAGGCTATAAGGAGATAAATTTAAGGGGGATGAAGATGATCAATAATGGAGGCTTCTTAGTGACCTCAAGTTGTACGAACCTAGTGAGTCCAGAACTGTTCTTAGATACGATCTATATGGCCGCCAAAGATGCCAAGAAAAGGATTAGGCAAGTTACCTATCAGACCCAATCAAGTGACCATCCAATTATATGGGGCATGGAGAATACGCATTATTTAAAATTCCTGATTGTTGAAGTTTGCGATAGATAACCCTAAGATCTTGTAGGTTTATATCCTATAAAAAAACTAGCAAGAACCAAAAAAGGATAACGTTAACGTTATCCTTTTTT